>JBDTTM010000384.1:0-4168 GCA_039930605.1 Bacteroidota bacterium | reverse complement strand
GCCAGTACTCAATAGTACGACATGGACGCTTTACTTTTTAAGGAAACTCGATTTTAAAAATGACATTGCACTTCCATTACCGCTATAAGGCCCGTCACTATTGAATTAACTTAATTCGAATCTTGCGTTTTAAGGAAACTCCAGAAAATTGAAGTTCTTGGGCAAATTAAATCAATCAATTATCTTTGTACTTATTGAGCAAAAATGAAAGCAGTAACCTTTAAATCTACTTCTCAGGCTAAGTTAAATTCACTCATTAAAGTTGCCGCTGAAATGGGAATAGAAAAATATATACAGCGTGAACTTACTGACGAAGAAATGTCAATCCCTGGACCAAAGCCTTCCGTTGAACAATTTGAAGCCTGGCTTGCCAAAGAAGATGGAACGAAATATGGACTTGAGGAAGCCTTTGGTAAAGTGCATAATGAACTTGCCCGATCCAGGAAACAGAAAAAATAATGGACATTATAGTGCGCAAGCGTGCGCTTAATGCAATATTAAAAACTGCTCTCTTTGTTGAAACTTTGAATACCCCTGGTAGCGGTGCGCGTTGGGCAGAAAAATTAAAATCAGTAATCACTTCTCTTGCAAAGTCAAAAGCAAAGTTTTCCTTATGCAAACATCCTTCACTTGCAAAATTCAAATACAGTTGTTACGTTTTCAAAGATTGGATGATTGCATTTCGCATTCACGAAAAAGAATTTGAGGTTTGCAGATTTATTCATGGATCAAGGCTTGCATGAAGAGAAATATTACCCAAATAGCTATTGCAGGCCTTTACTTTACATCCGTTCAGGCGCCTGTATACCCAATAACTTCAGGCACTCCTTAATCACCCCTGCTGTAACCGATGCCAGCTGCAACCTGTAAAGCGAAGTCTCCTTATTCGCTTCATCCACAATTACATTGTCGTGGTAAAAATGATTGAATGCCTTGGCCACCTCATAAACATAATTCGCAACCACTGCCGGAGAAAAATTCTCAGCAGCTTCTTTGATTGCGGCCGGATAACGATATAGTACTTTGATAATGTCCTTATCTGCATCAAGTTTGGTGGGCTGTTGGTTTTCGGCTGTTGACTCCATACTTCCGCTTCCGACTGCCGATTCATTATTGATAAATACTCTCTCACCTTTTCTTATTACAGAATTGATTCTCGCATAAGTGTACTGAATGAACGGTCCCGTATTTCCATTCAGGTCAATGCTCTCCGTTGGATTGAACAGCATTTTCTTTTTCGGATCCACTTTTAAAATAAAATATTTGAGTGCACCCATACCGATGGTATGATAAAGCGCTTTCGCTTCCGCATTGTCGAAATCATTGAGTTTGCCAAGAGCTTTTGTAGTCATCTCCGCTTCCTCGTCAATCTCTTTGATGAGATCATCAGCATCCACCACCGTTCCTTCACGCGATTTCATTTTGCCGGAAGGCAGATCTACCATGCCGTAAGACAAATGGAATAAACCTTCTGCCCATGAACGACCAAGTTTTTTGAAAATCTCTTTCAATACTTTGAAATGGTATTCCTGTTCATTACCGACAACATAAATGAGTTGTTGCAAACCTTCGAATTCTTCAAATCGAAGCGAAGCTGTTCCCAAATCCTGCGTGATGTAAACGGAAGTTCCGTCAGCGCGTAATAATACTTTCTGATCCAGGCCAACATCGGTGAGGTCAATCCAGATGGAGCCATCGTCCTTTTTAAAAAAAGCGCCTTTGCTCAGCCCTTTTTCAACAATTTTTTTTCCGAGAAGATAGGTCTGGGACTCATAATATATTTTGTCAAAATTAACAGCCAGTTTTTTATACGTTACATCAAATCCTTCATACACCCATCCGTTCATGGTCTTCCAGAGTTCCATTGTTTCTTTGTCACCTGCCTCCCATTTCAACAGCATTTCCTGGATCTCCCTAGCAATCGGTGCATTTTTTTCAGCCTCCTCTTTTGTCATTCCCTTATCGACAAGGTGCGCAACTTCTCCCTTAAACCGCTTGTCGTACTCCACATAATATTTGCCGACTAAATGATCTCCTTTAGTGTGAGATGACACAGGCGTTTCACCATGACCATATTTTTTCCATGCCAGCATGCTTTTGCAGATGTGAATACCTCGATCGTTCACCAGGTTTACTTTTTCTACACGATGCCCGACTGCCAGCAGGATTTCAGAAACGGAATAACCAAGCAGGATATTACGCATGTGTCCGAGGTGCAATGGCTTATTTGTATTCGGTGAAGAATATTCCACCATCAGGTGTCCCGGAGTCGGATAGGTTTTCTTTAAATCAATAAATGCTTCCGGATTTGCTGAAGCACCCGCAAAAAATGATTTCCAGAATTGGTCGCTGATAGAAATATTCAGGAAACCTTTGACAACATTGAAGTCTGAAACGAGTTTACAATTTGATTTTAAATACTCTCCGATATCATTGGCTGTTTGCTCCGGAGATTTTTTTGAACTTTTGGTGAAAGGAAAAACAACGAGCGTTACATCTCCTTCAAAATCCTTCTTTGTTTCATCGAGTTTAATTTCGGAAGGAGAAATGGTGTGGGTGTACAGCTTGGATAGAGAATCTGCGATGGCAGATTTTATTTCAGGTTCGAATTGCATACAGGTTGAATAGTTGACTAAGTTAATTAGTTTATTAGTAAGCAGCCCTTGTGGCTGTTTAACCAATCAACAAAATAAACTAATAAACTAATTGACTCACAACCCGCTGAAGGATTTCAAAAGTATTCTCCGCCATCAAATTTTCCTTGTCCAGTGTAGGGTTAACTTCAGCGATTTCAAAGCAGCACACTTTTTCGTTCTGGATGAGACGCACAAGTAAACTGCCTGCTTCCTTTTCGGTAATTCCGTTTCTGACTGGCGTTCCGGTTCCCTTTGAAATGGACGAGTCCATGGAATCAACATCAAAGGAGATATAGATCAGATTACAGCGATTCAGGTGTTGCAATGCATCCCGTGCGATCTTTTCCACTCCATTCCGCTTGACTTCACTCGTACTGAAAATCTTCACCTTGTTTTTTTTCAACAGGTATGACTCCTCCGGTTCTACGTCACGCAAGCCAATGTAAACAATGTCGTTCCATTCAATTTTTGGGAAAATGTTTCCGATCTTCTTAAGCTTGTTCCAGGATTCCAGCGTCTCCTTGTCAGGCTTATTCATTTTATTACTCTGGTTATCCTCGCCCATGGCTGCAGAAATCGGCATGCCATGCATATTACCTGAAGGCGTTGTCCAGGGAGAATGAAGGTCGGCATGTGCATCAATCCAGATCACACCCAATCGCTGGCGCGGATGTGCCATGCGAATCCCGGCAATAGTTCCGCCGGCAGTGCTGTGATCGCCGGCAAGTACCACCGGAAATTCATTGTTCTTCAAAGCCGTTTTTACCGCACTTGATACACGGTCGTACATGATGAGCATCCCTTTGATCCGCTTTGCATAAGGACTGCCTGAAGACTCAAAAAGCAAATCATTTTCAGTGGCAACCTCTACGGAATCTATCTTCTTGAAAAGATTACTGCCATAATCAAGTGCAGCAATTTTAATCGCATCAACGCCCATGGAGGCGCCACGGGTTCCGGCCCCGATTTCTGACTTAACTTCTATAAACTTTAATTTCTTCATGGGTGGGTACGAATAGCGAATGGCTGCGAATTTACGAATATCGAATCATCCTGATTCCGTGATGCAAAATTATTGATTACGAATGTTACGAATTGAAAACAGGATAGTTCTATAAACACATTTAATTCTAAAAATAATATTTCCGGTAATCCTCTTTAAAGCTATTTTTGCAAATCTAACTCACTTACATGAACGGAAATTTATCAATCCGTCATGACTACATTTAATTTCAAACCCTTCACCATTAACTTCAAACCTCTATGAAGAATACTTACCGCGACCTGATTGAGCAAACATTTTACTTTCCGCAGGAGGGTTTTGAGGTGATAGACCATAACCTTAACTTTTATGGGATTGACCTGAAAGACATTATCAAACAATATGGTACTCCTCTCAAAATCTCTTACCTGCCGAAGATCGGCTCGCAAATCAGGAAAGCGAAACGGATTTTCAATGTAGCCATTGCCAAGAATGACTACAAAGGAACTTATACATATTGTTATTGCACGAAAAGTTCTCATTTTTCATT
>JBDTTM010000383.1:0-4174 GCA_039930605.1 Bacteroidota bacterium | reverse complement strand
GATTTGTTCGGGAACTGTTAAAGCAACGATTTGCAGATTTACTATAAGATTAGACACTGGCAGTGGTTCAATGAATTTAACAGGATTGAAATTCAATACCACAGGAACATATATCATTAGCGAACTTGATTCTTTTTTTCTTTGGTACAACATTACAAACGATATTAATTCTGCAAGTCTTCTTATAAGTGGACTCGATTCAGTTCCCGGCTCACAAACCTTTCCTGCATTTTCCAGAACCCTTGTTGCAAACGACACATCTTTTTTATGGATTACATGTAATACATTACAGGCTGCAGCACCAAGGACTATCCAGGTTTTGGCAATGGATACTTCCAATTTTAAAATGGCTGCCGGTACAAAGACAGGTACTAGCTCACTAGCCGGCGTTCAAACCATTTCTCAATCTGTTCCTGCCCCAACGGGCAATTCAAACCAATCATTTTGCACACCTCCCAGTCCAACGGTGGCTAATTTAATAGCAACAGGAAATACTATTCAGTGGTATCCTGCAGCAAGTGGCGGCTCTCCTTTGGCAAGCATTACTGCATTAACCGACAACACACATTATTTTGCTACACAAACTGTGGGTGGATGTGTAAGTACTTCAAGGTTTGATGTAACAGTCACGATTGTGACATCCCCTGCTTCTCCGACCGGAAATGCAAATCAAACTTTTTGTACGCCCCCTAATCCTACTGTTGCAGGTTTAGTGGCAACGGGAACTTCCATTCAGTGGTATTCTGCAGCGAATGGTGGTGCACCATTATTAAGCACAGTTACTTTAAGCAACAATACTCATTATTTTGCTACACAAACAGTGGGCGGTTGCGAAAGTACTTCAAGGTTCGATGTAACTGCTTCAGTTGTAGCAACACCTACTGCTCCTTCGGGAAATGCAAACCAATCATTTTGTACACCTCCCAATCCAACTGTAGCTAATTTAACGGCAACAGGAAATAGTATTCAGTGGTATTCTGCAGCAAGTGGCGGCTCACCGTTGGCAAACAATTTTGTATTAACTAACAACACACATTATTTTGCTTCACAAACTGTTGGCGGCTGTGAAAGTACTTTACGGTTTGATGTGACAGTTACTATTGGGGCAACGCCATCTGCTCCGACTGGAAGTGCAACCCAGTCTTTTTGCAGTGTTTCAACTCCAACAGTAGCAGATTTAATAGCCACTGGTACGGCGATTCAGTGGTATTCTGCAGCGAATGGTGGCCCACCATTATTGAGCACAGTTAATTTAACCGATGGCACTCATTATTTTGCATCTCAAACGGTGGGTGGGTGTGAAAGTACCTCCCGCTTAGATGTAACTGTAACTATCGTCACTAATCCTGCTGCCCCCACTGGAGATCCAACACAACTTTTTTGCACTCCTCCGAATCCTACTATTGCCGATCTCACGGCAACCGGAATTGCCATCCAGTGGTATGCAGCATCCAGTGGTGGTTTACCATTATTAAACACAACAGTTCTAACCAACAATACACATTATTTTGCAACACAGACTTTAAATGGGAGCTGCGAAAGTATCTCACGTTTTGATGTCTTGGTAACCATCAATCCAACTCCATCTGCCCCAACGGGAAACTCCCCACAGTCTTTTTGCAGCGCTACTAATTCAACTGTTGCAAATTTATTAGCAACAGGTACTTCGCTTCAATGGTATGATGTATCTACAGGTGGCACAGCCCTGGCAAGTGCGGATGGATTAATCAACAACTCACATTACTTTGCATCTCAAACAGTGAACGGTTGTGAAAGCACCTCAAGGCTGGATGTGACAGTGACAATAATAACTACTCCGTCTGCTCCTACAGGGAATTCTACACAATTATTTTGCAGCGTTTCAAATCCTAATGTGGGAAATCTAGTTGCCACTGGAACAGCGATTCAATGGTATTTAAATTCTTCTGGCGGCACCGCACAAGGGGCTAACACACCCTTGACAAATAACACACATTACTTTGCCTCTCAAACCGTGAACGGCTGTGAGAGTACCTCACGCTTAGACATCGCAGTTACAATTTTTACTACACCCTCAGCACCTTCAGGGAATTCAAATCAATCATTTTGCAGCGCTACTAATTCCACTATAGCCAATCTTTCCGCAGTTGGAACAGCTATTCAATGGTATGCAGCTTCAAGCGGCGGGTCACCATTGTCTTGGGCAACTCCATTGACGGATGGAGCACATTATTTTGCTACTCAAACAATAAACGGACTTTGTGAGAGTACCACACGGCTGGATGTCACTATTACTATTATACAAAATCCTAATGCACCTACTGGAAGTTCAACACAGTCGTTTTGCGGTGCCTCCAATGCAACTCTTTTTAACGTAACTACAACTGGGACAGCTATACATTGGTATGCTACCTCAAATGGAGGGGTGGTATTACCTGACACAACAGCATTAATAAACAATACTCATTATTTTGCCACACAAACTATAAATGGTTGTGAAAGCACAACACGTCTCAATATTACGGTTGAGGTCAGATCTTTAACGTCTACTGCAGGCATTAATGCTTCGGTTTGCGCTGGCCTTCCGGTCACCCTTACTGCGAACAATATTGCAAACGGATTTCCACCGTACAATGTAACCTGGGATAACAATGCAGACAGTTGTTCTTTAATACCAGAAAATGCTAACTGCTCCGTAGAAGTTGTTCCTTTAGTCAGCACAGTGTTTACTGCAACTGTTACAGATGCGCAATCATGTGTTATAAGGGTAAACCAATCTGTCACTGTCAAAGCTTTGCCCGCACATGTAACTGTAATCAACCCTTATGCTGAATCACTTGATGCTACGGTGTGTGGCGGAAGCAGAAATTTGTCTTACTCATTAAATACATCAATGTCATCAACAATAACCTGGACCAGTGTACCTTCCAGCGTTATTATTGGAGATAATTCGTCAATCAACAATTTAATTACCTTCCCTGATTCAGCTTCACAATATGATGCAATCATCACGATAAGAATTGATAGTATAAATGGATGTAGTGACACAACTACCTTTATGGTTCATGTCACAGCTGATGATGCTCCCTTAGCAGCAACAATTGTCAAAAAAGATATAGGCAATGGACCAATCCTGATTTATACCGATCCGGATGTTCGAGGCTATCGATGGGGATATGATAAAGTAAACCTGAATAGCAGAATAATAGAAACAAAATTTGTTACTGGTCAGGTCTATCAGGCTTTTGTTCCTACCTCAGAATTCTTGACTGGGAGCGAACTAGACACTGTCAATTTTTGGTATTGGGTTATGGTTTATAGTGAAGGTTCAGCCAATGATACATGTAAGACAAGAATCTATTACAATGGAGATTTCAGGCAACAAGTGCTGCCATTAATTGAAGATGCGATCATTGCGAGGATTGTTCCAAGTCCCAACAACGGAGATTTTTCGTTGATGTTGCAGGGAAACCTTTATGGAGATGTAACCTTAAAAGTTTACGACAATCTTGGAAGGCAAAAGTTGATCGAAAAAGTTACCAAAACATCAGCACAACAATATTTTCCTTTATTCCTTGCTGATGCAGCATCAGGCCTGTATTTGGCAGTTATGACTGGAGAAAATGGCGAAAAAGTTATTGTAAAATTCATTGTCAAAAACTAACACATGAAAAAGATTTTACTCCGGCTTTTGGCCATTTTAATCCCTGCATTTTCTTTTGCACAGAATTATTCCGCTGAGGAGAAGGTACAGATTTGTGCAAGAGTAGATACGCTTCTCCAATCTTATTTGCAGAAGAGTTCCTTGAAATTGCCGGGTGCAAATAAAAGAAATGATAAAGTAGTCGGTGACTTGCGAGCCATGTTTACCGTTGAAGCGGAAATCTTTGACGATATCAATGCCAGCTTCAATCAAAACCTTGAAGGCTATCCATATGAGTTGAAAATAAAAACCCGCAATAGTTATATTGAAGATCTGGTTGAAGAATTTCCAAGGGGATTGATCATAAACAATAAGAATCTGAATATTAATTACACTAAAATTGATAAAGGTGAAATAATTGCTGCACTGGAAAGAAATGTTCAGGGAACGAACAGTAAAAAGTTTACTTTTTTCAATGAGGATACCCTATTAATTAAAATAAAAGTTCAGCCCGACAAGACGCATCGCTCGCGCTGCCCGGTCAACCTGACC
>JBDTTM010000382.1:0-4199 GCA_039930605.1 Bacteroidota bacterium | reverse complement strand
AACAAGCTCCAGGTTTTTGATTCCGGAAATGAATGCGGCATTTTTTATTTCTTCCTTTCGAACCGGGTTGTCTTCACCTTTCCGGGATCCATAGAAGCATAAATAAGTTATTTCCCATCCCTGTTCTGCCAGTCTTGAAACGGTACCGGCAAAACCAATGGCATCGTCATCATGAGCAACAATGATGATTGCAGTTTTGTTGGATTCGCTTTCCAGGTAATTGTCTTCTGAAAATTCTTCCTTTGGCGCGGTGGAACTCAGGTAAATAATGTGCCCTGCAAAAAGGGCCACGATAATAATCAGAATAAATATTCTCTTTTTTCTCAAGTTGAAAAGGGTGGAAGTTGTGAAGCCGAAGATAGTGGTGCTTTGGTTAATGAAAATTTAATCTAAAGAATTCCTCGCAGCTCTGTTGCTGGGTTATTCATTCCTTCAGGAAAAAATGAATGGAATTTCGATGATTCCATACATTAAATTTAGAACTGGTTTTAGATAATATTTGCAAATCTTCCAATCCATGTCCTTTTATCAGCCGTATGTGATTTCATACAAGTCAAATAAAATAATTAACCCTTAAATCTAAATCTAATGAAGAACAAATTTATCGTAGCGGCATTGCTGGCTGCGGCCCTTTCAAATGCAGGCGTGAAGGCTCAGATGGCTATGACCGGAAATACAACAATGGTTGGTGGAGAGGCAATGTATCCGAAAAAGGACATCATTTCAAATGCAGTTAACTCAAAGGATCATACTACGCTTGTGGCAGCAGTAAAAGCAGCCGGACTCGTAGAAACCCTTCAAAGCGCAGGACCATTTACAGTATTCGCTCCTGTTAATGATGCATTCGAAAATCTTCCTGAAGGTACAGTTGAAACCTTATTGAAGCCGGAAAACAAAGCAAAACTGACTGCAGTTCTGACGTATCACGTACTTGCAGGAAAGTATGACTACAACGCGATTTCCAAAATGATCAAGGATGGAAAAGGCAAGGCAATGATGAAAACAGTTGCAGGCGGATCTTTGACATTCATGATGAATGGTGAACACAACATTTTGGTCGGAGATGAAAACGGAAAATGGGCAACTATCAATACATACGATGTGATGCAGTCTAATGGTGTGATTCATTCCATTGATGCAGTGTTGCTTCCAAAAATGTAAGAGTTTTTTTAAGTGTGTTATGTTTTGGTGTTAACCGGGATGGTTTCCTGGTTGGTTACAAGGTGCCTTCTTCGGAAGGCACTTTGCTTTTAATGAGACTGGGCTGCTGGAAGTGAGTTGCACGCACCGGAAGCCTTAGTCGAATTAACCCTGCACATTGCTAAGTGGTGTAGGGTATTTGAATTATTAGTTTCAGGAAGTGAAAAGCACGCACTTGAAGCTTAGCTTCATTTATCCTGCACCCTGACAGGTAGTTCAGGATCCCGGGTTTCATAAATCAGTTTCAATAAAAATTTCAAAATGAAATCTAAAAGCTTTGCTTTCAGAAGTGCGAAGCGCCCATTAGAGGTCAGTTCTAAATTTACCCAACACCCTGCTAATTGGAACAGGGTATTTGTATTTTAGAATCATCAAAGATGTAACCCAACTCACCAAGCCAACGGCTGTTGTCTCATCTCTATTATCTCATATCTGGATTTCAATTCTAAAACTGGAAACGGATCTGCGCTTTTATTTCAGTCTTATGAGGGCCATCAATCAGATCCAGTCCGCTGCCAACCGTTTGCTGGTTGTCGTAAGCAATACGACCAATGCGGAACCAACAGTCAATGCCTCGCACAATGCTATAGTGGATCAACAAATAGTATTTACTGCCTTTATAGTAATAGGATGGAATAGAGTAGGCGTAGAGCACATCATTTTCGTAAACATAAATCCTGGTATCATAGGATTCAGTATCAAACAAAACATAGCGCAACGAAAGTGAAACCTTGCTCTTCATCGGCTTGTAACTGATATCCTGGTACATCATGTATCCTTTTTGGGTACCGGTACTTTTCTTATTCAACGTTACATATTCAATGCGGTTCGAAAGTGTAAATGCTTTGGTGATTTTATATTTTAAATTGAAGCGATAATTCGTTTGAATAACATCCTGGAGTCCATTGACCGGAACATCTATTCCCGGGAAATTTTCCGGTTTGTTTTGCTGCTTGATCCTGAAATAGGTATCAAAAGTTTTTCCGGGAGTAAAATTAACCTGTGCAACATATTCATATCCTTTAGAAGGCGCGTCTACCTGGTATTTCAGCCATGGAAAACTGAAGACGTCATAATATGCATTGACCTGGATGGCACGAACAGGTTTTGCAGAAATCCCAACCATTGTTCCGGTTTCATTGGCATCTTTTGAATTTTCTGATATCGCATTGCTTAACAACGCATGATAATCCTTGTCAAAATGCCTGTGCAATAACGAAAGTGAAAATCGCGGATCAAGCGCAATCAATGCACCTCCTAAATATCCGATTGCACCATTCATGCTTCTTCCGGCCTCACCAAATAAACTCACATTGCGATAGAGGTAACTGATGTCAACTCCTGAATTAAAGTTGTGGTCACCGGAAAAATCAAATTTGTTGTATCCAAAAGGAACTGGAAACCTGTATAGAGAAAATTTTGTTGTCAAGGCAGTTACTCCAACGGTCAGGTTGTTACTCTTGTAGCTGAGATGTCCTCCTGTATGCGATTCTGTAATGGTATGGCGATCCCTGTATTCAGATGAAGTGCGATGATAACCGCCTGTTTGAAAGGCCGAAATAATATCTTCGACAGTTAAAGTGTCAGTGGAATTGACAACGTGTCCATCAATTTTATGCCGGCTGTAGAATACATCAAGTTGAAATTTTTTGTAGCCGAAGGCAATCGCACCGCCGCGCATGAAAAAATTTTCATCGCTGGAAGTATAAGGAAGAATTCCACGTGCGTTTCTTTTCAGGTTCAATATATCAATGGATTTACCAAATGCCAGACCGCTCCAAAGCACAACGCCCTGCCCGTATTGTGTCTGGAAATCACCGAGCGCAATGGTGCGGATAAATCCATTTCCCCTGATAAATAAATGGGCTGAGTAATAATCAAACCCTGGTTGTTGGGGTCCCTCAATTACTTTATTGATGCTGGATAACTGACCTCTATAAGGATCAAACTTCTGTGTGCCTTTAAAAAATTCCTCGCCTGCATCTTTTTCAGCAGTGAAACCAATGCTCACCCTGTTTCCCGAAGTGAAGCGGTACTTTGCATATAGTTTTTGCTGGCTGCCGGCATAACTCTTATTTGCATTGTAAGTAGAGTCATTTTGGTTTTCATATCCCGGTTGTTCCTCAAGTACCTGTTGGTCCCTGATCAGCAGGGAGTTTTTACCCTCTGTAAATATTTTCCGCAATGAAAATTTTTCAAAGACGCCAGCATTATCTACTTTAACAAATGGAAGGATGCGCAGTATTGATTCAGGGTCAAGTTCATCAATCGTTTGAATTTCCTGGATGGCAAGAAAATCACCTTCTGTTAAAATATGAGTGAAAATTGCTTCCACCTGGATGTCATTCAATAACAGCAGGTCTTTTAATTCTTCTCTGGATGTATGGTTGAGGTTAATCTTGTGTTCACGGTAGTAATTCAACTTGTCGAGCAGGGTATTGGCATCAACATCTTCACCCGCTTCTTCGGCAATCTTTTCAATCTTTTGTTCCGTAGCATCATCTGTTGGAGGATCTACAGGCGTTTGGGCATGTAAATTTGAAGAATATAACAATACATAAAAGAATATGTAGCCAAGCCGAAAGCTATTCCTGTTTTGTTTTAGTATGTAATTGAATTTCGACATTCGCTTGCTATTTTCTTTTTTTGCTCTGAAGATTCTGGATTGCTTATTATTTTTATTTTCGGATTTCGTCAGGATTGGATAGTACCTATTCGATATTTCTTCCCGTTTATTTTTTTGCAAACCGGTATGTCAACGAAATCGCAGGACTAAATCCCAACACCTGGTGATACGTGCTTGCTATATCAAGCATCAGGTTTCCTATCTTCAATCCAAAGCCAAACGAAAACAATGTTGGATTGGTGGCGAGCCCTCCTCTCAGGTAAAGCGCATCAACCACATGGTACTCAAGACCTGATTTAAAAACTGCGTTCTGGTCAATGTCTTTTTCTTCTTCAATACTCCAGGATAATTTTTCAGAAAACCTGTAAGAGGC
>JBDTTM010000381.1:0-4208 GCA_039930605.1 Bacteroidota bacterium | reverse complement strand
TATCGTAAAAAAACATTTGAGCTTCCTTAACATCAGAAGGTATAATGAAAGTAATCAGCGTATGTTCGGCAAACGGATTTGGAAAATTTTGATTCAGTACAATCTGCCGGATATTTTTTAACTCAACATCAATCCCATTGGAATTTCCTTCATCGCCACCGGGGTCTGAATGACGGTTGCCTGCGTTGCAGCAATTGTCAAGTTGCGCCTGCATAGCTTCAATCATCTGCTGCTGTTCCTTCATTCCCTGAATCAAATAAGGAATAATTGCAATATAGTTTACTGATCTATAAGATTCTCCAGTACCAGTTGTGTCTATATCACCTAGGCTGTCTCTGCGGGGAGCCACATTGAAACTTTTAACCAATTCAGGTAAAATTGTTTCAAGTTCCTGGGCAATTAAACCATCTTGAGTCCCGGAAGGAAGATTGATTTGTGGGTGTTGACTTGTTTTAAATGTATATGTTTTGGGATTCAATGCATTAATAACATCAATACCATTTTGTAAAGGTTGAATGTTTTCCTTTAGTGATATATCAGATATGATGTAAGCGTTTATACCCCAAACGTCACCATTAAAATTTCCCGCTGCATTTGCACAGCCACCGGGAAGACATGGGCCAATCGGTGCTGAAGCGTATATTCCATAATTTACGCCTGTACCACCACCACTTGAAATTGCAGAAACACCAATATTATTAATTGTTGCATTCACTCCCTTAGCATAAACGCCCCAGGAAGTTTGGCCAGTAGTATTTGAATTTGCTGTTGCAATAACTCCTGTATTTGATTTTGTTCCATTATCGGCTTCGAATTCCGCACCGACGGCAACCTGAGGAAGGTTGTGCCCGCTGTTAGCACCTGCAAAACCTCTAACTGCAATGTCTGTTGTGCCACAATTGTCTGATAGAAAATCTCCGCCCAGGTTTTTTAATGTAACACCTGGCCCACCAGTTGTAACTCCATCAGTCCGGACATAAATACCAGTTTTGTCAAGACCTACAACGAGATTCGTTCCGACATCTCCATTATGAAAATATCCAGCTTTAGTACCAAAAGTGACATTTGTAGATATGTAAGTTTCATCAACACTAAGTTTGCCTGGTAAAACCACGCCACAATTGTAGCCCAATCCAATCGCATTCAGCATTCCGGAATTTGTAAAATCCAATCCTTGGCCATCATGATAAATATTGTAGTTTTTAAGTTTCATCCCAACGTGGCCAGGTAAATTAAAAGGGTTGGGACAAAGTTGATAACCAATTGTGTTAAAACCTGCATCATCTGTAAGTACAACTTCGCCGGTAATCGCAACCGTAAGTACTTGTCCATAAGAAGAAACTCCATTGGGTGAACCAGGAAGCAATTGACGAAATCCCAATCCACTCCGACCAGAAGTACCTGCATCTGTTTCTAATTTCCACTTTGGACCTATTGAATTGCCTGATAATCCAATCCCAACATTTACGTTATTGTCTCCTAAGATCATATTGTTATTAAATCTTACTTGAGCATTTGCTCCGATAGCAGTAGCATTGTATATGTTTGGTGTACTACTGTAAACATCAGCCAGATATCCAAGAAATGAATTATTATAACCATGAAAGTTAGTTTCCCCTGCAGCATGCCCCAGAGCGGTATTTTGCATTCCATTCAATAAATATGAGCTTCCATCATCTGAAGATGGATTAGTATTACGAAGTGCAGCGTTTCCGACTGCAACATTATAACTACTTAAACATCCATGCGCAGGGGAAAGACACGTGAAGCTCGGAACATAATTCATCATTTCCATTGCTGTCTTACCAAGTGCAACATTTTCGCTTAAATAGGCATTGTGCTTAAGAGAGGCTTCACCTATTGCCATATTATTATTCCCATCCAGACTAAGTTGAGCTGCTTCTTCACCTATTGCAATTAAAGAGCATCCATATTGATTTCCCTCTCCGGCTTTAAATCCTAAAGCACAACCACCGTAAGCTAAATTATTATAAAGTGCATTTACCCCAACAGCGGTATTTTCAGATGCAGGTGAACCATCGTCAATTATGCCGGTTGCAATTTCATGTAGTGCACGGCAGCCTATGGCAACATTTTGATGTGCATCATTATTTTTATAAAGAGCTTCAAATCCAATAGCTGTATTGTATAAACCTCCGGTAGTGGCAACTCCCGCATTATTTCCAACAAGTGTATTGTATAAGCCACCAGCGGCATTGATGCCACTATTGCCTGCATTAACACCAACAAAAATACTGGTAAGATCTGCATTGTGCCATAAGATCCTGTCGCTGCCTGATCCGTTAGCAAGCCAGTATGCGCCTGTTGTGGTATTAATGTCAATATCACCGTTAACATCAAACAAAAACGCAGGTGTAAAATTACCAATGCCAACTTCACCTGTGCTGAGGATGGTCATGCGCTTTATTAAACTTCCGTTGAACGTTGATAAATTGATATTCTTACTTGATAAATTATTTATTATGTCAAGGTCATTACTTGAACCCGAAAGCCAACCAAGAGGTTCGGCAAGAGAAACAGTAGAACCGGATACATTATTATTGTGATTTGTTTGAGAGTATACGAAACTAACTTGCAGCAAACATGCTGCACTAATTACAAATAAATTTTTTTTCATACTTTCTTATTTTAGAACTATTATTTATTTATCAGAAATTTTCCATTTTGATATGATTTATTCTTTGAACAAAGAGAGTAGATGTACGTGCCGTTGTCGAAATCCGAAACATCGATTGTGTATTGATGATTTCTAAAATTTACTTTCTGCCGCCTCATGTCTCTTCCATTATTGTCAACAATTACAAGTTCAAATTCTTCCATGTTACTTGGAGAATTAATTTCGAACGTCAATGAACCTGAGGTCGGATTGGGAAATATACTCATGAAGATTTGATTCATATTATCATTTGTAAAATCAAATACTCTTGGCAAGGTGCCACAGAGAGAATAAATATTTACACCTCCCCAGAATCTCTGTAAGAATAATTTTGTTCCGGACGAAGTATTGACAATCGGCTTTACCCAATCTGCACCACCGAGGCAATCGCCAAAACAATATGGACCATTTGCGCTGTCAAGCCGAAACAACTCAGTGCCGTCAGTGCGCATAATATAAAATGTTTCCCACCCTGTGGATGCTGATTCATAAGCATATTCTATATTAGATGTATCGCAATCAAATAATGCTCTTGTAATGTATATCGCCCGAAAAATAGAAGGCACCGCTCCCAATTTTATAAATGGCTCTGGTACTACAACATTCATCAGGAATGGAGTAAAATCCATATTGTATAAATTGAAAGTATTGGTAACAGTGTCTCCAACATAATATTTTGTTTCGGTGCTGCTGATTTGAACGGGGTTAAAAAAATATATCAGGTCAGCAGGATAAACAGTTGTATCAAGAGTAATTTGAGCTTTACAAACAGATTGATTCAGTAAGTTTGCAAACATGAACATCACGAGGTATTTCCCAATCTTTTTCATAATTATTTATTTTTGTTTTTTATAAAAGTACACTTTTCTTAAAATGAAAAAGTTGGTACTGGTAATCTGGTGCAGCCGCGTAAAAGAAAAGCGCGGCTAACCGTTGCATCCAGGCGGCAGACAATGTTTATAAGGGTAAGAATAAGACGCATAATTGAGAGTAACAATAAGAAAATTATACTCATCATTTGTCTTTTGGCTGAAAATCCTTAGCCGAACAAATGCGATCACGAAAAACCAAGGTAATAAAACCAATCTTGAAATGTAAATGTTTAGAGACAAAAAGCTTTTGGAATGTAGGCAGCTCATGTGGTTTTATTTGGTCAGTATTACTCTGTGCTGATAAGGGGTTGTTTTAATTACAATTGGTAACTGCAGGATATTTATTTGGTGAAGGAAGGGAAGGAAGTGTAACATTTTTCTCACTTTTGTTACAATATTTTTTAACAGGTAGTTAGTTTTTAAAAGAAAAATGATCTACAAAACGAGATTAAATGTAAAAGACTTGTTTTGCTCTAGCCAGATGGAAGAGAAGATGAAACACATGACTCCCCAACAGCGTGAAGAGTTTCGCAAAAAATGGCAGCATCGCTGTGGACCGAAATGGAATTTTCCGGAAGAAAATAAAACAGAAAGCGGTAATATCTGAGAAGATATAAAAATAAAAAAAAGGTCTCCGAATTTCAGGGACCTTTTCGTTT
>JBDTTM010000380.1:0-4237 GCA_039930605.1 Bacteroidota bacterium | reverse complement strand
CAGCTTCCAAAACTTGCTTTCATGTTTGCTGAAAATGAAAAGTATGTTGGTGAATTTCATTTGCTTGACATCGGGCTTGATCATCAGTTTATTTCAAATTCTATCTCATCCAATCTTTTTCTCACAAAGGATTTTATTCAATCTTTTTTAAAGAGCAGAAAAAAATTCTCACACAAGGGAAATTACGGACATGCATTGATTGTTTCAGGAAGCAAAGGTAAAATGGGAGCTGCTGTATTGTGTGTGAAAGCTTGTTTAAGAACGGGAGTAGGATTGTTATCTGCGTATATCCCTGAATCAGGAAATGACATCATGCAGATTTCCTGTCCGGAGGCAATGGTTGCAACCGGAGAAATTGATTTCGAAAAGTATACATCAATTGGAATCGGTCCCGGGCTTGGAACTGATGATGATGCATTAGGCAAGCTCAACCAGTTTTTGCACAATACAAAATGCCCATTGGTGCTTGATGCAGATGCATTGAATATAATTTCGCTGGACAAGAATTTGTTGAACCAGGTTCCTGTAAATTCTATTCTCACCCCACATCCTAAAGAGTTCGAAAGACTTTTCGGAAAGTCCGAAAATGATTTTGAAAGACATCAACAGCAACTCTCTTTTTCAAAATTTCACAAAATATTTATTGTGTTGAAAGGAGCACATACCTGTGTCACCACTCCGGAAGGAATTTCCTATTTCAACAGCAACGGCAATCCCGGAATGGCAAAGGGTGGGAGTGGAGATGTACTGACTGGAATAATTACATCTTTACTTGCGCAAGGATATTCTTCACTTGAGTCTTCGCTACTCGGTGTCTATCTCCATGGAATGGCCGGGGATATTGCAGCAGATAGAAAAGGAATGGATGGAATGATTGCGAGGGACGTGGTGAATGGGATTGCGGGGGCCTATAAGGAATTGCGATAATTTTTCTATATTCGTATTGTCAATTATTAACTTTTCTATTATGAAAAAAATTAAAACAGTTTTCTTCCTTTCAATTGTTGGCTTAAATTTTATTTCTGCGCAAGTACCATTCAGGAAAATTTTCTTTGCTGCTGCTGGTTTCAGCACAATTCCTTACAGTATTACTGAGACGAGCGATTCGGATTTCCTGATGATTTCTAATTATGGACAAACTCAAAATGCCCGATATAATATTTTACTAAATAAAATTAATCACAATGGAAATCCTGTTTGGGCAAGGGAAATAAAATTATCATCAGATTATCTGAATCCGATGCTTGTTGTTGATATGAAAGAACAGGGAGAACTTATTGTTACACACGGCGACGTGAGAAGTGTATGGGTTGACAGTACCTTGTTTATACGATTGGATACATCAGGAAATTTGACAAGCATACAGGCAATAGGAATGTTTGAGCCGGATATTTGGGCATTTAATATCAGTGATTCTTCAATTCTTATGAAAATGGATTATGGCGGTGATGTCCAACTTGTAAATTATGACGTGCATGGCAATATCAAGTGGTCAAAAATTCTGAATGAACCACCCTCTCCATATTTTTATTATTCTACCATAGAGCCAATTGATCATGGCAGTTTTGTACTTATTGGTTGGACTGAAAACGATATTGGAATGATAAAATTGGATTCATCGGGTGTGGTCACACTCAGTAAAACATTTTTGCCTTCTGATAGTCTAACCTATTTAAGTCCCATTAGCTTTATTTCTGCAGGTTTTAATAGTTACCTGTTCTCTTATTATATGATAAAGAACCAGCAGAATGAAATTGGTTTTTTACTTCTTGATTCGATGGGAAACCAATTGGTAAATAAGGTTTATTTATTGACTGGGTTATTCGGTTATGGAAATGTTTGTGCCAGGAACTCGGAGTTTATTTTCTATAATATGTTGCAAATAAATGCAAGCCGATATGCACCATGTGCACTTACATTGGATTCAGCACTGAACTTTATTAGCTTGGCGACCATTTCTGATACAACATTTAATGATGGGTTTGGTCAGGTAATGTGTACCCAAAAGAATGAACTTCTTTTTACAACTGGAGATAATGATCCTTCTGCTTTATATAATATCCAAATGACTGATAGCTTAACCAATTTTGCCTGCATAAATTATCCATTTACATATGCAGAAGATTCGGTTATTCTGAATGATTACACATACAATTTTTCCACTTCACCTCTTAATGTTGCCTTCGGACCGAATGTCACAAACATTTTCATTAACCCGGTTAGTATAACTTCAATTGATTATTGCGGGACATTTTTGAATATTCCTGAAATTAACGAAATGGCTTTTAGTGTTTATCCAAATCCGGTCGCTGACAACAAAATATTTATCACTTTCTTCGCATCACAATCTGAGAATCTGCGGTTAACTTTTCAGGATATTACAGGCCGTTTCATTTACGAATCGCAACTCCCAACTTTACCCGGCACCAACAAAAAGGAAATTTTGGTGGGTGATCTGGCAAAAGGAATATACATTGTTACTCTGAACGGAACTGAGGGAAGCAAAAGCATAAAAGTTCTGAAATAATAAATCTAAGTCAACAGTCTGCAAGCCTCACCATTTTAGAAGGCTGTTCCTTGTGACTTCTGACTTTTGACTTTTAACTTCTTAAGTGGGATTTGTATTTCACTCCGTATCCAGTGTCCCTTTCCCTTCGCGAATGACCACTGGAACGTCCCCCGTACAATCAATCACCGTACTAGCAATCATCTCACTAAAGCCACCATCAATAATGAGATCTACTTTGTCAGCATATACGCGTTCAATTTCCTCCGCATCACTGTAATAATCTGTGATCTCATCATCACTGTGCAATGAGGAGACAACCAAAGGATTTCCCAATTCTGTAATCAGCGACTGCACAATTTCATGATCCGGAATCCTGATTCCAATCGTTTTCTTTTTTGATTTGAAAATCTCCGGCACGTTTCCGCTTGCAGCCAGGATAAAGGTAAATGGTCCGGGCAGGTTGCTCTTCATCACCCGGAATACTTCACGGCTAAAAGGTTTTGAATACTCTGACAAATGACTGAAATCTGTGAAGACAATTGAAAAATTCGCCTGTGCAGGTTTGATATTTTTTATTTCACAGATTCGTTCAAAAGCTTTCCTGCTATTCAGTGAACACGCAAGTGCATACACAGTATCGGTGGGAATAATTACTACGCCATCATTCTTCAAAACATCCACTGCAGTTTGCAGATGCTTGGTGTTAATGTTACCTGGAAATATTTGTAACAAGGTTGATTTGTTGATTAGGTGATTATGTTGATTCGTCCGTAACCAAAATTTAATTACGTCTATTAAATAAAGTGTCGTTTATTGGCTGTTAACCAATTACCGAATTAACCAATCAACCAATTAACTATTTTACAAGCGCAGCTGCTTCGCTCTTCTTATGATCCTCTAAAAATTTAGCGAGACCGATATCAGTGAGTGGATGTTTGAGTAAATCGAGAATCGCAGACAATGGACACGTTGCAACATCAGCTCCGGCTTCAGCGCATTTTACAATGTGCATGGAACTGCGGATTGAAGCAGCAAGCACCTGGGTTTTGTATCCGTAGTTTTTATAGATCAGCACAATTTGTTTGATGAGTTCAATTCCATCCTGGTTCATGTCATCTATTCTGCCGATAAAAGGGGAGAGGTAAGTCGCTCCAGCTTTGGCAGCAAGTATTGCCTGACCCGCAGAAAAAACAAGCGTACAATTTGTCCTGATTCCTTTCGATGAAAAGTATTTAATCGCTTTGATACCATCTTTGATCATTGGAACTTTCACAACGATCTGCTTATGGAGCTTTGCGAGCATTTCACCCTCAGCAATTATTCCATCGTAGTCAGTAGAGATCACTTCAGCACTCACATCACCGGTTACGATATTGCAAATGTCAACGTAGTGTTTGATTACATTTTCATGTCCCACAATTCCTTCTTTCGCCATCAGCGAAGGATTTGTTGTAACGCCATCCAGCACACCCAGGTCCTGGGCTTCTTTTATCTGGGAAAGATTAGCTGTGTCAATGAAAAATTTCATTATTAATAGTTTTTAGTTTGGGATATACGATATCCGGGGTACGAAACGGGAAAAGCCTGCGAATCTACAAATATCGAATCAATTATTCGTAATCGCTAGATTAGGAAATTCGAAGTCTTTCTTTACTTTATTCGTACTGTTTTTAGTAATTCGTAAATTCGAAGATTCGCAGCGATTCGATATTCGCACCGCAATTCGTA
>JBDTTM010000379.1:0-4251 GCA_039930605.1 Bacteroidota bacterium | reverse complement strand
ATGTGTGTCCAAGCCCCCAGCGTTTATTGATCGAACCCTGGTTGATCACGATTGGCATTTGTTCACGGTAGAGATAAAATTCATTCTGCCGTGTGCCCCAGTTGTTCCCGTAACTGCTGTAGAAATTGAATTTCTTTGTTCGCTTGTTTAATGAAAGCGTAGTGTTGTACTTGGAATATTTTCCGGTTGCATAAGCAAGTGCAATGGATCCGTTTGTTCCATAATTTTTGTTTTTCTTCAATTTAATATTGATGATACCCGCAGTACCGGCCGCATCGTACTTCGAAGATGGATTGGAGATCAACTCAATCGATTCAACATCTGAACTCTGGATGGTTTTCAGGTAATCCCCTAACTCTTCCGTTGACAATCGCATATCCTTTCCATCAATCTGCACGAGCACTCCACTCCTTCCCTTGAGTGAAACATTGTCATTGTTATCCACTACAACACCCGGCGCTTTTTGAAGCAATTCATAAGCTGTGCTGCCAGTGGAGTTAATGCTGTTTTCCACATTGAAAACTGTTTTGTCGGAACGCACTTCAATCAGTGGTTTGATTGCCGCAACTTCTGCCTGCTTCAACGTGGTTGCAGAAGGATTCATTTTTAATTCCGGTAATTCCTTCCCTGAAACTCCATCATAAGTAAATGCTTTTCCGGAATATGGAGTAAAACCAAGTAAAGAAGTCTTCAAATAATAACTGCCCGGTTTCACATTCAGGAAAGTATAGAACCCCTTCACATCGGTCACGTTAACCTTTGCCAACGAAGAATCGCCGGCATTCCGGAGTTCGGCAATGGCACCTGTCAACGGCTCATTCATATCATCCGTAATTTTCCCGGATACATTTCCACCTTGGGCGAAGGTCATTTTTGAAACGAGAATCGATAAAATCAGGAGGCAATACCTCAATTTAATTACAAAAAAATTCATGAACCGGGATTTTACGCGAAGGAAAAAAAATCCAGCAACAAAACCTCATAAATTAAAGTTAAAATCGCTGATTTTTACAAATTTCTCAATAACATACTGTCAAGTTTTACTTCCAACACCATTTTGAAAGAACTATTAATATTCAATTTCCGTGATATAAGCAGCTAATCTCTTTTCCCTGTATACTTTGAATTATCTACATTCGCCCCGTGAAAAATGCAGGAAAAATATTTGCAGCAGTCCTCGCGGCATATATGCTTTCATTATTTCTTTTACCATGCACAGGAAATTGTAATTCCGACGAACATGGTTCTTCAATAGCTTTTCAAGCTACGCAGGATCACCACGAGCATGAGAATGACAACTGTTCTCCTTTCTGTTTATGCGACTGTTGTTCGACTATCATCACAGTTGTTCATTCCACACAATTGAATGCATTTATTCCATCCGTGGAAAAAAAATTCTGCATACTCACACAATCTTTTTTCTCCGAATATTCGGATGATTGCTGGCAACCTCCGCGCACCCTTTAGTTTTTTTCTTGATCATGCTTAATGCATATAGCGGTTGTCTTTATACCGACTATATCCTAACTTTTCATTTCCCGTTTCGATAAATAAACTATTGCCGATGATAAATCGCGTTATAAAATTTTCAGTTAACAACAAGCTGATCACAGGTGTGCTGTTACTCATATTTGTGGGCTGGGGAATCTTTTCCGTTTCACAACTCAGCATTGATGCACTGCCTGATGTCACGAATAACCAGGTACAGGTTATTACTGTTTCACCCAATCTTGCTACGCAGGAAGTGGAACAATTCATCACCTACCCGCTGGAATTAAATTTTAAAAACCTCCCTGACCTGGTGGAATTGCGTTCTACTTCGCGAAGCGGACTCTCAGTCATTACGATTGTGTTCAAGGACGATGTCCCGGTGAATATTGCGCGCCAATTGGTGAGTGAACGTTTGCAGTCAACTGCCGAAGAAATTCCGAAAGCTTATGGCTTGCCGGAAATGATTCCTCCAACCACAGGGCTCGGAGAAATATTCCAATACACCCTTGCAGTTGACAGTGCGCATAAAAGCCAATATAATGAAATGGACTTACGCACTTACCAGGATTGGATCGTCAAGCGCCAACTGCTGGGGGTTCCCGGTGTTGTAGAAGTGAGCAGCTTCGGAGGCAAACTCAAACAGTATGAAGTTGCAGTTGATCCTCAAAAACTGGTGAGCATGAATCTTTCGCTCCTGCAGGTATATGATGCGCTCAATAGTAACAATGAAAACACGGGCGGGAGTTATATTGACAAGGGGCCGAACATTTATTTTATCCGTGGAGAAGGATTGATCAACTCCCTGCACGACATCGAAAATACAATCGTCACCAAACAAAACGGCATGCCTGTATTTGTAAAGGATATTGCAACCGTTCAGTTTGGCTATGCTCCCCGTTATGGTGCAATGACCAGAAACGGGCAAGGCGAGACTGTCGGAGGAGTGGTGCTGATGACAAAAGGAGAAAACTCTGTGCGCGTCATCCATGATGTGAAGGAAAGAATCAGGCAGGTCGAACAATCACTTCCGGAAGGCGTAACCATTGATGTATTTGTTGACCGGTCAAAACTGATTTCAAAAACTGTAGATACGGTTGAACACAACCTGCTCCTTGGAGCGTTGATTGTCATTTTTGTGTTGGTCATAATGCTTGGAAATCTCAGAGCAGGCCTCATCGTTGCCTCTGTGATTCCGCTGGCTATGCTTTTTGCAATCATCTTCATGAATATGTTCGGCATCTCTGCAAACCTCATGAGCATGGGCGCCCTTGACTTTGGTCTGATCGTAGATGGAGCCGTTATCATCGTGGAAAGCATGATGTTTTTACTCCGTGATAAATTCAAAAACAGCTTGTTGAATCAACATCAAATGGATAGAGAAGTCGTTTCTGCTTCTTCCAAAATCATGAACAGCGCGGTGTTCGGGCAATTCATCATCCTCATCGTATATGTTCCCATTTTTGCTTTGGTAGGAATCGAAGGAAAAATGTTCAGGCCAATGGCTCTCACGGTGAGCTTTGCAATCATTGGCGCTTTGCTGTTATCACTCACTTATGTCCCGCTGATGAGCGCACTCTTCCTTTCAAAGAAGATCGAAACCAAGGAAGGGATGAGTGAACGGTTTATCCATAAGATACAAAAATACTATACTCCTGCGCTGCGGTATTTTTTAAAACACAGAATGGTTGTGCTTGCTATATCATTCATACTTCTGATTGGATCAGGTTTTCTTTTCAATTCTCTGGGAGGAGAATTTATTCCTGAATTGGATGAAGGTGACTTTGCAACCAATTATACTATAAGGCAGGGAAGCAGTTTGTCGCAAACAATAGCTGTTGGCACTCAACTGGAAAACATCCTTCTTAAAAATTTTCCGGAGATCAATGAAGTGGTTTCAAAAATCGGAACCTCCGAAATCCCCACCGACCCAATGCCCATTGAAAGTGCTGACCTGATCATTGTATTAAAGGATAAAAAAGAGTGGACGTCAGCCGAAAATAAAGAAGAACTCGCTGATCAGATGAATGAAAAACTCTCGGTAATTCCCGGTGTGAATTTATCTTTTGAGCAACCAATCCAGATGCGGTTCAATGAACTGATTGCAGGTGTGAAGTCCGACATTGCCATTAAAATTTATGGTGACAACCTCGACATTCTTTTTGCAAAAGGAAATGAAGCAGCAAAAATTGCGGCGGGCATTAACGGTGCGACAGATATAACGGTTGAACAAATAGTCGGGATGCCGCAGCTTGTTGTTAGATGGAACCGGGACCGGCTGGCACAATTCGGATTGAATATCGCTGAGGTGAGCGAAGTTTTGAATACAGCCATTGCAGGAAAGAAAGCAGGAGTGGTTTATGAAGGAGAAAAAAAGTTTGACCTTGTTGTCCGTTATGTTGATTACCATGATGCTGATATTCCAAAAGTAAAAAACATTTTTATTCCGTTGAAAGATGGTACACAGGTTACGATTTCACAATTGGCCGACGTTTCATTTAAGTCAGCCCCGGCGGAGATCAGCCGCGACAATGGTGAACGGAGAATTGTGGTCGAAGTCAATGTCCGTAACCGCGATATTCAAAGTGTAGCCGAAGAAATGACAATTGCAATCAGGCAGCATCTAAAACTTCCTCCCGGTTACTACATTGAATATGGCGGAACATTTCAAAACCTGCAGGAAGCGAAAGCACGCTTATTGGTCGCTGTTCCTGCTGCATTGTTGCTCATCTTCTTCCTTTTGTTTCTCACTTTCCGGTCTAT
>JBDTTM010000378.1:0-4277 GCA_039930605.1 Bacteroidota bacterium | reverse complement strand
GTGCTGAAGTTTGATTCGCTTGGCAATAAAGTCTGGGCGAAGCAACTTTCGATTACTAACGGTACGCTGAATGGTTCTTCAATTATAGAAAGCATTGCACATGATTTTTATGTTGCCAGTTACGACAACCTCTTTAATGGATACCTCACAAAGCTTGATGCTGCAGGTAACATTGCGTGGACGCATAAATGGACCGCATCATCTTCAGGTGGTGCGTCCGGATTGAAACTATTTTTGGATGTAAACAACAATATTGTTTTTGCCGGGTTATTAGCCAACAGTTATTTTGTTGCAAGGCTTGACGCCAATGGAGGAGGATGTGGGTTTGTTAACAGCACCTCAATTGCTTCCTCCAACGCGAATACTGTTTTGACAAATATCAGTTTCACTACAACAGTATTTGCGCCATCAACTACAAATGAAAATATTATTTATACTGCGCAGGGTTACACAGAATCCATGATTTGTGGAGGAGTGGGGATAGAGGAAGAAATGCAAAAAGGGGAATGGGTGATTTATCCAAATCCAGGTGGAAATCAATTGGCAATAGGCAGTAGGCAATTTGCAATTAAAACCATTGCTGTCTATAATATGATTGGTGATTTAGAATTGGCTGTTTCTTTGACAACTGCAAACTGCCTACTGCCAACTTATTTTGATGTTTCTTCACTTACGCCTGGAATTTATTTGGTCAGGGTTTCTGACGGAGAAAAAAATTATACAACCAAATTTATCAAAGAGTAAATGCTCTCAGCTTTTTTGCAGGCAAATCTTGCGGACGATATTTTTTCCATCACAGTTTATTCTTACAAAGTAAAATCCATCTGCAATATTTGCTGAAGAGAGATCGAAACTTTTGTAATTGTTTCCCTTAAAAAGATTCAGATTTTCAGCAACCGGCATTTTCTTTCCTTCCGTATTATAAAGACTGATATTTGCGGAAATTGATTTTTCTGAATAAATTTTTAATGACAGCACATCATGAACGGGGTTTTGCAAAACATATACTGCAAAATATGATTGTTCGACAGCTGAAGTTGCAGGAGTAAGAATATTCAGGTCGTACGTGTACATCGAACGGCCATAGGTTGCGGCAAGAAGTTTATGTGTCGGGTTATGCAAACGCAAATCACAAACCGGGACGAGCGGTAAATCACTACCCAACTGCTGCCACGTTCCACTTCCTAAATAAGAGTAGAAGACACCGATATCTGTTGCAAGGTATAGCGTTGAATAAGTTGTATCAAGCACAACATCATTGCATGGAACGTCAGGAAGATTTGCGCCGATGTCTGTCCAGTTATTCCCTCCGTCAGCAGAATGATAAACGTGACTCATGTTTTCATGGTAGCGGTATCCTGACAATGTTACATAAACACTCATCGCATCCCTCGGATCAACTTCGAGATGTGTGATCCAACGTGTCGGTAGCGAAGCCGAAATTAAATTCCAGCTTTGGCCTTCATCAGTTGTCACTTGTATATTTCCATCATCCGTTCCAACATAAATGATATTGGTATCTGTTGCAGCGACAGCAATGGTCGTAATTGTTGCAAACACAATTGGATATGCAGCAGCAAGACTTCCATTGGTAAGATCGCCGCTGAGTGGAAGCCAGTTTTGTCCACGGTCTGTCGTTTTATAAAGTGCCTCTGTGCCGAGGTATAAAGTATTTGAATTATGCGGATTGAAAATAAATGGAGTATTCCAGTTGATGCGGTCATTAAAATCAACGCCATTGAGGCCGGTACTAATGCCTCCATACTGGCTTTCAGCATAGACATTGGAGGAATTATTCGGGTCGACCAATACACCAAAACCATCACCGCCCCAGATGGAATACCAGTCGTTCACGGCCCCTGTTGCAGTTGTGTTTACGCCATTGTCCTGGGCGCCGCCATAAATTGATGCCGGATTCTGTTCGTCAATCTCGCACGTATAAAATTGCATGATAGGTAGCGTTTCATCGAAGGTCCACGAGGCACCCCGGTTATTGGAAACATAAAACCCGCCATCATTGCCAAGTAAAACCAGGTTTGGATTTTGTGGATGAATATAAACAGCGTGATGATCAACGTGAACAGAAGAAGAAATCGTGAACCAGTTTTGTCCGCCGTCCTGGGTTTGCCAGAGATCAAAGTCAATGGCATACACGACATCTGAATTTGTGGGATCAACTTTTATCCGTCCATACCAATAACTATAAGCAGAAGCAGAGAACCCGTTGGTAACATCTGTCCAGGAGTCACCGAAATCAGTCGTCTTGATAATTTTCGTATTGCCACCCAATGAATCTTCCACACATGCATAAAGTATATTGGGAGATGATTGAGAAATGTCAATACCGATTCTTCCCAATGAGTAGGAGGGGAGGCCATTGGTAAGTTTTGTCCAGGTAGTACCACCATCATACGTGCGGTAAATTCCTGAAGCTTCTCCACCATATTGTCTTCTGTCAGGCCTGCGTACACGCGTCCACATACATGCAAACACTGTATCCGTATGCTGCGGATGGATGACAACATCAATTGCTCCTGTGGAATCATTGATGAACAAAACATTTTGCCAGGTGAGTCCGCCATCTGTAGTGCGGTACAATCCGCGATCGGGATTGTTGCCGAAAAGATCTCCCATCGTTGCTGCATATACACGATCAGGATTTTTAGGATCAATGGCTACGCGACCGGTGTTTCGCGTAATATCCAGTCCGCTGTAATTCCATGTTGAACCGGCATCGGTCGATTTAAAAATCCCTGCGCCGTCATAACAAATAGAGCCCCCGCCTGCATTGGCTTCTCCGGTTCCGCAGTAAAGGATGTCTGAATTGGAAGGAGCAATGGCAAGGTCACCGATAGACAGTGAAGGATTGCTGTCAAAAATCGGAAACCATGAATTTCCGCCGGTGTTGCTTTTGAAAATTCCCCCGGAAGCGGCGCACACATACATGGTAAAAAAATCATTCGGAATCATTTCTACATCCACCACTCTTCCGCCTAGATTTTCAGGTCCTGCATATTGCCAGGATTGTTGCGTAGAAGTGCGCATGGCTGCACGCTGTGTGTTCAGCCATTGCAAAGAATTTTTGTATGCTGTGTAATCAGGAGCTGTGTAAGGAAAAATGCGTTGGTTGCTGAACCAGTCGCTGTGGCTGGTTTGTGCTTCTACTTTCTCTTTATCAGAATCTCTTTCCGGATGTTTGTCGGATTTGCATGACGTAATTATCAAAGAAAAAATTAAAAGGTAGAAAAATGGCTTCATGGGAGTAGGATTGATATGCTAAGATAAGCCAAAAAAACAATCAACACTTTTCCAGTCCTTTCATCTCCCTTTTAAAGTCATATTGCAGGTCTTCATGCATGGAGCTGATCGCAGCTTCAATTTTCTTCAGCTGGTTATTGTAAAGGTTACATAACACAGGACTTTTGCGAAATGCAATACCTGATTTGATTAAGGTATTGCAATAATGAATGCGGAGATCTGCTTCCGTTTGTTTGATGCCCGAGTAGCGGATAAATTTATTGATCGTTCTCAAAATTTTACGGATGCTTTTCTTGGCCAGGTAAATATTGCTGCTGTTCATCTCACGGAATTGCGCTTCTGTATTTTCTTTGATATGTTTGATGTATGATGATTCATCGTTGGCTTCAAAGAGCAAATAAGTGATCAGTTCTTTATTTTCCTTTTTGTGCTTGGCGAGACGCATGCAGATATCGAGCACTTGCTTCGGAGAGAGGGTTGCTATTTCCAGTTTGAGTTCGCTGAGTGTGGCGGCTTTCATTAAATGTCTAAAGTGAAAATGTCGGTTTTGTTTTGCTATAGTGAAACTTGAAACTCCGAAACCATCAAACAGCCAAAATATTTACCACAGAGACACGGAGGGCCACAGAGGTTTCTATCTGCCTATGTGGTAAAGATTTTTTATCCGCCTTTGTGTATAAATTTTTTCTGCTTCAGTGGATCCAGCAAGTATTCTAGTCCATTCAATTTTATCTCATAAATCGTTTGCAGCAATACACCGAGTTTGCCTGCAGGAAAACCTTTTCGCTGAAACCATTCCAGGTAAGAAACCGGAAGATTGCAAAGCAGTGTGTCCTTGTATTTTCCAAATGGCATCTTCATGTTTACCAATTGTAAAAGCATCTGTGAATCAAGCATGCCGGTGGTTTCATTTTCCTTCATTGGTTATCTTCCTCTCCTTCTGCTGGTATTGTTATTTTTTGTCTTTCCCCCTTTTCGCCCTGGCGCGGGGCTTCTACGGAGACGCGGCGGGCCTGCTC
>JBDTTM010000377.1:0-4278 GCA_039930605.1 Bacteroidota bacterium | reverse complement strand
TTTTACTTCTTACATTCGCTTCTCAAATACTGAAGCGATGAAAAAGATATTAGTTCTATTGTGTATGGCATTTGCAACGATTGCCTTTGCGCAACAAAGCCAGGATGTAAAACCAAAACTCTCCCCGCTTACAAAAAAATATCTGAGAGAAATTCCTGCAACAGGAAATAGCAGCGCGCAAATGCAGGGATATGCGTACCGTAAACATGCAGACGGCAACACTTTTTTGTGTGCACTCATTAAAGTATCGAATGAATCTGCTGCACAACAATCGCTCAATGCCATCGGTGCAATAGTTGGAACGAAGGCAGGAAATATCTGGACAGTTCAGGTTCCTCTGCAACAGGTCAATGAATTTATCCAGGCCCATGGTATTTCATACATACAAATTGATGAACCTGTCTATCCTGTTTTAAATATGGCGAGACAAACCACAAGGGTTGACTCCGTCCAGAATGGTTTTGGTCTTCCAATGCCTTACAGCGGTAAAGACGTTATCATGGGAGTGATCGATTTTGGTTTTGATTATAACCACCCGACATTTTACGATACACTGCATTCCAGTTACCGCATCAAACGGGTGTGGGAATTAAATGGTGTGGGAACGCCTCCTCCGGGATATACATACGGCAATGAAATCACCGATACTTCTTTGATAAAATCCCAGGGCACAGATGATACACGCCAGATGCACGGTACCTCAACTGCAGGCATAGCCGCCGGTTCAGGGTATGGCAGCAATGCAACAAACACCCGTTTCAGGGGAATGGCATATGAGGCGGATTATGTGCTTGTTGGCGTAAGACGTGATACGATTGAATCACAATGGATGCAAGGCAGCTTTTCTGATTTCCTGGACGGAGTCAATTATATTTTCAATTACGCAGCAACTGCAGGCAAACCCGCAGTTGTAAATATCAGTTGGGGTTCGCAATCAGGTCCTCACGATGGAACCACACTTTTTAACCAGGCATGCGACAATCTTTCCGGTCCCGGAAAAATTATTGTGATGAGTGCAGGCAATGAAGGAACAGAAAAAATTCATCTGTCTAAAACATTTACAGCTTCAGATACACTCGTGAGAACATTTCTCACCTTCAGTTCACAAGTTTATAAAAGGACGTGGGTAGATGTTTGGGGCGACACAGGGAAAACCGTTTGCGGCCAGGTAACATTATTCAGCAATGGAATTGCAGGCAATACCACCAACTTCAGCTGCATTGATGATTCAGTACACGACCAAATTCTCATTGGTGCAAACGGAGTTGATACCTGCTTCGTACAGTTTATTTCTTCATCAGCAGACTTCAATGGTAAGCCTCGCATGACGATCGACATTTACAATAAAGCAAGTGACAGTGTGGGTGTATCGCTGAAAGCAAATGATGGTTCTATAGATGTATGGGATGAATACTATTATTATGGATTCCCTTACGGATACAGCAGCGCATTCGATAGCCTGCAGCAATCCTGGGCAGTGAACGGTAATGCTATTTCGACCGTGAGTGACATGGGAAGCGCGCAATCTGTTCTGCTCGTTGGGGCTTATGCATCTAAAGTAGCATTCTCCGACATCAATGGAAATTCATGGACCTATAGCTCCTATGTACTTCCAGGACGGCTTGTCCCTTTCTCCAGCCGCGGACCGATGATTGACGGAAGAATAAAACCTGACATCAACGCACCGGGACTTACGCTTGCAACATCAGTAAGTTCTTATGATACGGCATACACACCAACGGGCGCAAACAGTTCATTGGTGATCAGTGGATGGCTCGACACATTGGCAAATCAAACTTATTATTATGCCGAGTTCAGTGGCACTTCTGCATCCGCTCCATGTGCCGCGGGAATCGTTGCATTGCTGTTGCAGGCAAATCCATTGCTCAACCCGCAGCAGGTAAAAGACCTCGTTGCAGCAACAGCAATTACGGATACTTATACAGGTGTAATTCCTCCCCAGGGCACTAACAATTGGGGGCATGGGAAAATTAATGCTTACGGTGCGATGAAACTCCTTCTTCAGCAAATGGTTGGCGTATACAATTTTGTCGGCGAAAAATTAGATTGTGTATTGTTTCCCAATCCAAACAGTGGCAACTTCACTTTAAATTATTCAGGCGAAAAAGAAGAAGTCCTTCGCATTGAAGTATACAACATGACAGGTGGATTATTGAAGTCAGATGACTGGCATGTTTCGCAAGGCCTGAATCAAAAACAACTAGACTTTTCATCCATCGCACAGGAGAATTTACTAGTGCGGGTGGCTTCCGGCAAGGGTTATGTGAATATTAAAACAACTGTAAATAAGCGTTGAAGAATCTGTGCGTGATTTGTTCTTTTTAGAACAAGAAAGTGAATGTTGGGGCAGATTTTCGCGGCATTCTATCGTCCTTACGGCTGGATACCCCATAAATACAGTTACACAGGTTGGCATAGAATTTTACAGCAATGCCCACTAACCACGGCTGTTCACCACTCTGTGCAAGAATTTTACAAAAATCTTCAACCTGTATCATTGTCGATACTTACCTTTACAACCCAAAATAAAAACAACTAAAACCGATGAAAAAATTTTTATTCGCACTTGTTGCAATGGCTGCTCTATTTTTCGGACCCAACGCTACTGCACAGATTACTTTTAACAACCAATATGGTGGAATCTATGATGAAGAGGGTCGCTGGATGGAACAAACCGCCGACAGTGGATTTATCATGGTTGGAGGGACAACTACATTTAGCAATGGTCAAAATGACATCTGGCTGGTAAAAACTGATGCATACGGAAATGAGCAATGGCGCAAATCAAAGGGCGGTACTCAATTCGATTTTGCAAACATGGTGAGAAAAACCAGTGATGGCGGATTTATCATCGCAGGACTTACAAATTCCTACGGCGCCGGAAATAATGATGGATACCTCGTTAAAACAGATGGCAGTGGAAATACACAGTGGACACAAACCTATGGTGATACAGGCTTACAGGAAATTGAGGCAGTTGTACAAACTGCAGATGGTGGTTATGCCTGTGTTGGTATAAATTATACGGGCGGAACCGGTTACTATGATATCTGGCTCATTAAAACAAATGCATCCGGTGTGCTCCAATGGCAGCAAAATCTCGGTGGCGGCAGTTATGAAATCGGGAACTCGATTCAAATTGCGCCTGATGGAGGTTATATCATTGCCGGGCAATCATACAGCTATGATTCTACATCTGCTTACTATCTTCTGAAAACAAATTCGCTCGGCGTTGAGCAATGGCACAAAACATTTGCAACAGGACATCTATGCGAAGCGCACTATGTTCAGAATGTTGCGGGAGGCGGATACATTATGTGTGGAGACGCTGATACTACCGCTGATGGATTAGGTGAAACAGATCTTTGGGTAATACGCACTGATGCCAATGGTGACAGTTTATGGGCACATTCCTATGGAGGTACCAAGAAAGACGGAGGAAAAACGATTGAGCCTACCAGTGACGGTGGTTACATCATGGCTGGGATTACAAGAAGTTTTAATGTTATTAACCCCGACTTTTATGCTGTCAAAACAGACTCAGGGGGCACAGTGGAATGGACGCAGCACTATGGTACTGCCTATCATGATCACGCTTACAGGGGACTGGAAACTTCTGACGGCGGCTATGCTTTTTTTGGATATTACCGTGACCAGGCAAACACAGAGAATTTCGGATTGGTAAAAATAGGTCCCGGTGGTGGTGTTACAAAAGATATTGCTGTTGACAGGATTGAGTCACCTACTAATATCATTTGTACAAGTTCAGGATCTCCTATTAAACTTGTACTAACCAATTATGGAGGTACAAATGAAACAAATATTGTGTGCTATTTGTCTGCCACTGGCCCAGGTGGAACGGTTACCTACCAGGATACTATGACGGGCTCATTAGCTCCAAACACTTCGAACACTTTCACTTTCAGTCCCACTCTTTTTAATTCACTAACTCCGGGGGCTTACACATTAAAGGCTTATACCATTCACAGGAATGGTGATATTTCTTATTCAAACGATACGATTACATCTACCCTTACTGTAATCTCGCCATCCTCTGATCCAACAACTACTTCAGGAGTTGTATGTACCGGTCCGGCTTCTCTTACGTTAGGTGCGTCAGGAGCTGATTCCCTGTTCTGGTATGACAATGGAGGTACCATGGTTGGAAGCGGAACATCTTATGCTACTCCTTCATTAAATACTACTACTACCTATTATGCAGAAAATCAAAAAGGAAAAGGAAATAAAGTTGGCGCA
>JBDTTM010000376.1:0-4282 GCA_039930605.1 Bacteroidota bacterium | reverse complement strand
AATGGAAGACCCAAACATTTCAGAAAACCAATTCAGGAAGACGGTGCGTAGAAAAACGCTGGTGTCTTTTACCTGGTTTTTTCTTTTTATCTGCTTTTCTGTTGTCGCATGGAAATGGTTGAATCATCAACCCAAGGACAATGGTGCTTTGCAGCCGCTCCGCACTGCAATGAATACGAACGAAAAAATATTCTCAGGCGTATTCAGCGATTCACACCTGGAACTAACATATCCAATAACAGCTGCAGTTTCCCGCGTGAAGGTGAATGGAAATTACGGTATGAAAAGCGTGCTCGATACTGCTGCATGGACCCTGCTTGTGGTGCGCAATGCAGATATCACACCTGTTGTTGATACATTGAGAATTACACTCGATGAAATAAAAAAACTTCCAAAGACAGAAGTATGTTTTAATTTCAAATGCATAGAAGGATGGAGCCAGGTTACCTGGTGGGCTGGCGTAAAATTTTCCGACTTCGCCGAATATTTTCACCTCGGGACAAAATCGGGGAATGCACCCGATAAAAATAATAAGGAAGACTTTTTCAAGTACGCAGGTCTTCGAACGCCAGATGGAGAATATTATGTGGGGATTGACATACCAAGCATCATGCACCCGCAAACTATTCTCTGTTATGAAATGAACGGCAAGCCATTGCCAATGAACCAGGGAGCACCTCTGAGGTTAATTATTCCCGTTAAATATGGTGTGAAGCACCTAAAACGTGTCGGTACATTATTTTTCACTGACTCACAACCACCTGACTTCTGGTACGAACGCGGCTATGATTACTATGCAGGGCTTTGAAAATGTAATTTAGTGTGTTGAAACTCATACGCCTGATGAAATTTCGAAATTCTTTTCTATCCCATCGGTGTGTTCTGTCCAGTTGGTAGGCATAACGGTTGGATTGCAAGATCTTTTTTTTTCTTCATAAAAATAAGAGAAGGAAAAAAAATGTGCTTGCAATAGCTTTGGCGTTAACTGCTGTGCCGTTGATTTGATGCTTTGAATTTTTAAAGTTTAACAATCTTCAATGCGGTGAAGATACTTTCGGAATGAATTGTGAGAAAGTAGATTCCGCTTTGAAGTGTTGATAGATTTATTTCTTGTTCTTTCAATGTTGTTTCTCGTTCAAGAACTTTTTCTCCGATGGAGTTGAACAGATGAATTGAAATGGTTTCGGTTGATGTAATGAGAGGATGAAAAAGAACTTTGTTCGTGAATGGGTTGGGAGAAACTGAAAGAAAATGTTTTTCATCAAGTGAATTAATGCCCGCGCATATATCGAAAATGACTTCGATTGTATCATTTGCTGAACATCCGTTTGTATCTGTTACTTGAACAGAATAAAAAATCGTATCGGCTGTTATGCTTGATGCAAGAAATGTTTGAGTTGCGCTGCTGTCTTGCCAAATGTAGTTTGAAAGGTTATTTCCTCCTTCAAGTAAGATTGATTGAGTAATGCAAAGAGTGGTATCGTTGCCAAGAGAAAGATTGGGAGCTGGATAATTCAGGATATGAACTGTATCGGTAAACATCAAAGTTCCCGAGCTGTTTATAACGGATGCAAAATAATCTCCAGGTTGTGTAACTGTAATTTGCTGTAGCGTATCTCCAGTTGACCATTTGAAAATATTTCCATTCGGTGCTGATATAACGACACTGTCATTTCCACAAATGTTTGTTGAAGAAGTAGTAAGGTTTGCAATTGCACGCTGAACAGAAAATTTTAGAATCACTGCGTTGTCAAGATAATTTCCTGAAAATGCCTGTCCCGTTCCGATAAATGTTGAATCATTAATCGGCGTTATCGCATTTAAAACATCTTCTGGAATTAGGGCTTGGCTATACCGCAATCCCCCTGAAAATTGTCCCATACTGTCAAATCTTAAAGCATAATAGCCATCAGGAATAATTGTATTTGAAAAATAAGTGTCAAACAGTGCAAGCACATTTCCAGCAGGCAGCGCATAAAACTTATAGAAACCTCGTGGAACACTGAATGAGTCAATCACATTATGCGCGCCATCAAAAAAAGTAAGAAGTTGATTGTACCCGTATACTAAAAATCTGTTTGGTGTGATGAAAAGAAAATCAATGCTCGACCATCCCAATGCAATTGAATCAATGGAAAGAACATTTCCTGTTTGGTCAATTTTAAGAATATAATGTGTGTTTGAAGAGTTGCAACTGACGGTTAGGTAAAGGTTGTTTTGAAGATCCTGAAAAATTTTTGTCTCATCAAAGCACTGACTGTACACAAAAGAAGAATAATCATTCATAAAAATAGTATCTCCTGCAATATTAAATCCCGCCAGTACAGGAAAACTGTTTCCAGTATTAATATTATAACACCTGCCAGCCACAAGAAAAGTATCATTGTAATTAATGGCACTCGTAACTGTAATATTAAGATTAGAGGGAGGCGGGTAAAGTGGCTTTGTCCATATTCTTGTTCCTGACAGCGAGTGTTTATTGATTGTAGAAAAGAACTGATATGTCAATGAATCATAACCGTAAATCAAAGCATCAGCATTAAAAACAACAGCTGTATCAACAGAAGGAAAAATATTCTGGATACTGTGAGAAGGGTTATAGTCGCCATAATATTCAAACGTATCAGTCCAGAGAAAATTAAATTGAGAATCAACCTTGCAGATGAAAAGTTGCTCGGCTGTTCTCGTTTGAAGTGCTTGAGTTGAATAAACAATTTCTCCACCGACAGCGAAACAATTACTATCGAGTTTCGCAATCGCTGTCCCTACCTGATAAATATTATCTGTAGAACTGTAAGGAGAAGAATATGGTAGAGTAATTTCAGCGCGTTGAATTATTTGCGCTTGAACTAAGAAAGAGTTTAAAAGGAAGGCAAATAGAATGTTTTTTGTCATGGTTTAATTTTGCAAGCACAAATTTAATTTTTGTCGTTAAAGTTTGTTTTGATTCAGAAAAATATATTCTTTTCCATTGTTGAATGTTAGCGAGGTTATGATTATTATGCCAGCCTCTAAAAATGTAATTTAGTGGGTTGAAACTCATACGCCTGCTGAAATTTTAAAATTCCTTAAATCCCAGACGTCCGGATTAGAATGCTAATTTGCGAACGTGACTTTCATTTCAAAATATAGAAATCAGACAGTAATTCGCGTTTCGTATAACCGTAGGATACTATTCGTACTTCGATGGAGTCATCTATCATAGTAATCCTTCCGCTTCATCAACTTCAAATCCTGGAGGATAGCACTCTTCACGTTGATCTGGAAAAAATAACTTTCCTGGAACCCGAATGGAACCCAGTTCAACCGCATCTCCCAGCAATGGAGGTCCCTGTAAATATTCACCCCGAAATTGGTAAAACGTTTGGCCGTAAAATCATACCAGGAATTAAATCCAACTTTCCATTTCGGAGTTAAGCTGATATCGCCATTCAAACTGGCACTTTGCGTTTGATTGGCGGCTGCTTTGCCACGCCTGCTCCAGTTGTAGGTATAACTCACAGTTACATTGTATGGAATATTAAAGTCAATGTATTCTTCCGGATGCTGCCTGATGTAATCCAGTTCCTCGCTGGATTTTTTTTGCGTGTCCTTGTTTTTGTTTTTAGGTACAAGTGAGAAGTTAGATGAAAGGTTGATGTTGGTGAGCCTCGCCCAATGGCTGTTTACATCATACTGAAAACGGTTGTAGTCATTGTTGTTCTCATCGTATGCATAAGGGTCGAGCGTTCCGCCGAAATTAATTCCAATTTTTTCAAACAGTGTTGTACGCCCGCTCACTCCGAATGTAGAGAGTTTCATGCTGTCCGCAGCCATGTTGTAATTTCCGCGGATACTAAGGCTTTCTAATAATTTTATTTTTTTCAGCGTTGCCCCGCTGTCACTATTCATCCGCACCTTCATTTCAAGGTTATTGTCAAGACCGAAAGAAATGTTTCCGTATTTACCATTGGCTGGGTAACCATTCACACTATTCTGAAAAATAGAATACGGTACAATGTGTCCGGCTGAATCTGTTCTTACACTTTTGTAATAGCCATATTTCGGTTCTCCGAAATCGGGTCTGTAGCTATAACCGACTGAAGGATTCATCACATGCCTGATTGCAGCAATGGGTCCTTTCCTATATTGAAACATTCCATAAATACGGGTTGTTAAACTCGCCGCTGCATTATAGTCGAATGCATTCGCAAATTTTTTCACTTCAAAGGTGTCAGGATCTTCCGTGACTGCATTGTACTCGTACCTAACAGTTTTGAAAAACATTCTGTCTGTAAGACTT
>JBDTTM010000375.1:0-4295 GCA_039930605.1 Bacteroidota bacterium | reverse complement strand
TGAATAATCGTATCAAAAACCATCTGCTGAAAATGTGTTTTCACTTCTTCAACTACCTGGTTTGATAAACGCAGGCGGGAATCATACATGGTTAAAAGGATGCCTTCAATATCCAGCGCCGGATTTAAACGCGTCTGCACAATTTTTATTGTGTTGAGGAGTTTTCCTAATCCTTCTAATGCAAAATATTCACATTGCACAGGAACGATTACAGAGTCCGCTGCTGTCAATGCATTCACGGTGATCAAGCCAAGAGAAGGAGAACAATCAATGATGATAAAATCGAAATCATCTTTAATTTTTCCAATCACATCTTTCATCTTACGCTCCCGCTGTGGCAGGTTGATCATTTCTATTTCTGCTCCTACGAGGTCGATGTGTGAAGGAATCAGGAAAAGATTTGGTGTTTCGGTTTTCAGGATAGCAGTTTTCGGATTTACATCATTTATGATGCATTCGTAAATACTGATCTTTACCGTCCGTGGATCAAAACCCACACCACTGGTAGCATTCGCTTGTGGATCACTGTCAATCAACAACGTCTTGTGTTCGAGTACAGCCAGTGAAGCAGCGAGATTCATGGCAGTAGTGGTTTTACCAACTCCGCCTTTTTGATTTGCAACAGCAATAATTTTTCCCATAAATAAGTTAAGTAGTTAGTGGTCGTTGAGATCAGGAAAGTACGGAAGTCCGGGCGTTGATTGTTTCCCCGATTTTCATGAGCGTTAATTCTTTTCCTGCCAGTTCAAATTTCTTTTTTGCTTCGGCATGATCAATCTTAATCATGTCGAAAGTATCGTAATGCATGCCGATGATGTTGTCGCATTTGATGAAGTCAGATGCAATCACAGCATTGTCGACTCCCATCGTATAATTACTTCCAATCGGGAGAAATGCAAAGTCGATTTTTTTATAGTCGCCGATCAACTTCATGTCCATATGCAATGCGGTATCTCCTGCATAATAAAAATTACCTGCCGGAGCTTCGATCAAAAATCCCAGTGGATTTCCGCCATAACTTCCGTCAGGGAGGCTGCTTGAGTGAACTGCATTTACACATTTCACTTTTCCGAAATCAAATATCCAGTGACCGCCGATGTTCATCGGGTGGATTTTCGTTACACCATGGTTCGTTACCCAATTGGTAATTTCATATGCTGCAATAACTGTTGCATTTGTCTGTCTCGCCAATTCAATAGTATCACCGATATGATCGCCATGACCATGCGAAATGAGAATGTAGTCAGCTTTTAGCTTCTTAATGTCAATATCTTTCGCCAACGGATTCCCGGTAATAAATGGATCGAATAAAAGAGTCTTGTTGCTTACGTCAATTGAAAAGCAGGAATGCCCGTAATAAGTAATTTCCATCGTTGTTGATTTGCTGGCTGCAAAAGTACGCTAATCCTTCTTTTGCAATGTTTAAAGTTACCAACAAAAAACCGATGCTCGTGCAAATTATGTTCAGAGTTTATAACAGAAGACTGTTTAAAAAATAGTATAGTTAATTGTAGATATTCGCAATTAACAGTTATTGTATTTCCACAGGTAAAACAGTTGTATTCCCGACAGCATCTGTTACTGTGATTTCGATATGATGTGGTTTGCCCGCTGTAACTTCTTTCATATCGCTTATGAGCAAATTATTTTTTGCGTCATATTCCATCAGGAACCAATTCCCATCCAGCTTCGCGCTGTATGTTTTAATTCCGGAAAATTCATCTGTGATTTTTATCCGCAGTGCATGACCACCGGGATTGTTGTCACCTGGCATGGTTGCAAGACTGATTGCCGGACCAATCGTGTCCACAGCAATTGAAAATGTTCCAAAGTGCCTTGTTTTAGCAGAGAGAAATTCTGTGCCCCAGTCACTGCCTTCATAAACAGGTTTGTTTTTCTTATCAAATGAAACCACAATGGCTTTGGACTTTAATTCATCAGGTAAATGCTGCGGCTTCAATGATACCGTAATTGGCAGGTGAAGCGGTACATGGGGATCACCGATTTCAAAGGTTGGTGAATAATATCCTTTCCGTTGTGCAGTTTGTGTATTTGTAAATAGCAGCACGTCATAAATAGAGTTTGCAGGAATTACAATTTCTACGTCTGACTTATGAATCGCCAGTCCTTTGTCGGGGATCATTGCGAAGTAATCTTCAGGTTGCGATTGGTAATCTGCATTTGAAAGGGAAGAGTAGGAGAGTAGCTGGAATTTCAATTCTGTTGCATTGCCGGAAAAATCGGTTACTACAAAAGACACATCATGGACACCATCTTCCAGGAATTCAAAGTAACCATATTGAGAAGTGTCACCATACAATTTCAGTTTGTCGCCTGAGAGCCGGAAGCAGCGCTCGTACACGCCATCCCCATCGTATTTGGCTTCGTAGTCGATATGTGCATTTACAAAACGACTATCACTGAAATTCAAACGGTCGTACTTCATACTGAAAATTTGTTGTGTATCTACATTCAGCTGCATGGAATAAATTCCCAGCGGCGCATCATTGTTTTCCTGGTGGTCTACTATAGAAAATTCAAAACCGATTTTTCCAAAGACCTGGATGTAATCCGTAACAGGAATGATGAGGCCTTCAGGAGCATTAACGACATCATACGAACGCGGCCGATCGGAATCCACTACCACACCCTGTCCGGGAACGGGATAAAGGCGCACCGATTTTATTTCCGGTTTCAGGTGATCGGTGATTTCATAACCGAATAAAAGCGGGTTGATCGGTTCTTCTGTTCTTTCGTCACGGATTTCAAAATGCAGGTGCGGGCCACTGCTGGCGCCGGTATTTCCACTCCATGCAATCACGCTTCCTTTTTTTATTTTTAATTTGTTGGCATCAACCGATTCATCCACTTCGAAACTTTCCTTTTTGTATTGAATTTTCCGGATGTATTTTTCGATTGGCTCAGAAAAGTTTTTCAAATGTGCGTAAACGGTAACAAACCCATTCGGATGCGTCACATAAATTGCTTTACCGAATCCGCCGGCTGAAATTTTTATACGGGATACATATCCGTCGGCCACAGCATACACGGACTTGCCCTGTTCCTTGCCGGTACTGAAATCAATACCTGTATGAAAATGATCGGGCCGTATCTCGCCAAAAGTTCCGGCCAGGACGAAGGGTGTATCAATCGGGTTGCCGAATCCTACCTGCCGGTAGGCAAGGTTATCCTTTGGATAAGACTGCGCGAAGGTGGTTGATGCTGCTAACAGCAAGTAAATGACAGCAGGAATTACTTTTCGATTCATGTCGCAAATAAACAAATAAGAACATTCAAAATAGCTTTTTCAATTCCGCTTTATCAATACTTTGTGTGTAATTAAAATCATAAGTTCTGGAAAATAACCATTTCTTCATTTTAATCTTCCCCTTTACCTTCATTGGAATGGCTTCATTGTTTAACAATAGGTTTAATCCTGCTCCCAGCAGTTGGTTGAAATCCAGTTTCGCTATGCGTGCTGTTACCGGGAAGGTAAAGTCACTGTTTGCTTTAGCCCTCACCTTTGTCTTGATACCTGCATTGAACGCTACCTGGTTGTTGAATGAGCCTTCCGATTCAATGTCTGAAATGGTGCATCCAAATGTGTTTGGATTGTGAAAAACGATACCGAAATTTATGAGCGGTGCATTGTTATTGCCGGTGACTGAAAAATTTTCTGTTCGCCTGAATTCAACCGGCTTCATTGTAATGCATGAAGTGAAGAAAATACAACTGAATGAAACGTACAGGATTTGTTTTGTCATTTTGAAAGCTGAAGTTCATTAATGATATTTTTCGCATCGCCAAATTTTTCAATGATGAAAAGCGTGTACCGGATATCAAGCGAAATGTTGCGGCATACATTAAGGTCGTATTGAATGTCACTCACTGTACCTTCCCATACCCGGTCGAAGTTGGTTCCGATTAATTCACCATCAGCATTGATGACAGGACTTCCGCTGTTGCCTCCTGTAGTGTGGTTCGTAGCAATGAATGCAACTGGGACTTCTCCATTTTCTGCGTAGGTACCATAATCTTTAGCATCATAAAGTGTGCGCAGCTTTTCAGGTACATTAAAATCAGGATCGCCCGGAATATACTTTTCTATGAGCCCTGAAAGGGTAGACTTATAATTATAGTGTACTGCATCGCGCGCCTGGTAACCTTTCACCTGTCCATAGGTAACCCGCAGGCTCAGGTTGGCATCAGGATACATCTTGTCTCTGTCGTTCATTTCCATTTGTGCTTTCATATACCTGGTTTGGAGTGAAGCAATGCGTGCATTGAACCTGGAC
>JBDTTM010000374.1:0-4296 GCA_039930605.1 Bacteroidota bacterium | reverse complement strand
CACTTCCTTTTCATACTGCCGGCAGTGGTGCATATGGACTGGAGTTTTCGCCCAATAGCAAATATTTGTATTGCGCATGGATTACCCCCGGTGAAGTAAGACAATATGATGTACTGGCCGGATCTGCGGCGGCCATTGCAGCTTCTGAAGTTTTCCTGGGTACTACAGCTATTTCATTCAACGGTGCATTGCAACTTGGACCTGACAAAAAAATTTATCTCGCACAGTTGGGTGCTGGGTATGTCGGGGTTATTAATAATCCTGATGTGGGTGGAACCGGATGTAATTTTGTAGATGTTGGGCCCGTAATTGCCGGTTCTGGACAACTTGGGCTTCCGAATTATCCATCATATTATTTTTACCCGACCATTTCTTACAGGGATACCTGTTTCGGCGACACCACTTTTTTTAATATTGGAGACACTTCTATTTATACTTCCGTAGCATGGAATTTCAGCGATGCAGCTTCCGGAATCAATAACACTTCTACGCTATTTTATCCCTGGCATATTTTTACCGGCACAGGAAATTACCTGGTAAAACTGGTGCGCACTTACCTGAATGCTACCATGGATTCTGTCATCGTTCCGGTTCACATTATACAATGCTCTTCTCTCCAGGCACAATTTCAATCGGTCGATTCACTGATCTGTCCCGGAACCTGTACTGACTTTACCAACATGAGTATCAATGCTACTTCTTATCAATGGCTTTTCCCCGGGGCGAATCCTGCAGTTAGTACGGATGTAAATCCCGCTGTAATCTGCTACAATGCACCCGGAAGTTATGATGTAACACTCATTGCCACCGACGGAAATTTAATTGATACGCTCGTTTTTTCAAATTACATCACCGTATTTCCATACCCGGCTTCACAGGGAATTGCGCAGAGTGGGGATACGTTATTTGCAAACCAGGGTGCTGTTTCTTACCAATGGTATCATGATGGCAACATAATTCCCGGAGCAACTCAATATTTTTATGTTGCTACACAAAGCGGAAACTTCAACGTAGTGGCGACGGATTTGAATGGTTGTGAAGTGGAAGCAGTGATATTTGACGTTACAGCAGGTATTAATTCTGTAATAAGTGATAATCAATTTGCTATTTTCCCGAACCCGGTTACAGATGAACTCACAATTTCGGGACCACAAACCGCCACTAATACGGATATTGATATTTCGATTTACAATGTACTTGGAGAAAAAATCTATCGCGCTGTTGACTTGCGATTATTGACTGTCGACTGCCGGCTTCTGACTCCGGGCTTGTATTGGATCGAAATTTTTGCTGCAGGAAAATCATTCCGAACGAAGTTTGTAAAATCCGGTTATTGATTGCGGACTATCTTCGCTTTTTGAAAGGTCACCTTCCTGTCATTTTTCAGGTTCGCCCATAGATTATTTCTCCGTATCACTTAACATTTTTTAACCTGCCCATTCATTCGCGATTCATTATTATTTTAATAAAATTGCACCCGGTTTTAAAACGCTATGCTATTACAGGAATTTGACTTGAAACAATGTCAATGTATTGATTTTCAAGTCTTTCAAATATTAAATAATTAATTCAGTATTATAATTAACATTTAGCCAATGGACATTCAAGAAATTAATGAAAAGATTCAGCGTGAAAGCGCCTTTGTAGACCTGCTCACAATGGAGTTGGGAAAAGTCATCGTTGGACAGAAATACATGACAGAGCGTTTGCTCATCGGCATGCTCAGCAACGGACACGTGTTGCTTGAAGGCGTTCCAGGGCTTGCAAAAACGCTTGCCATCAAATCCCTGGCATCGGCAGTACACGCAAAGTTCAACCGCATACAATTTACCCCCGACCTGCTTCCAGCCGACTTACTCGGTACTATGATTTATAGCCAGAAAAAGGAAGAATTTACTGTGAGAAAGGGGCCCATCTTTTCAAATTTTATTCTTGCTGATGAAATAAACCGGGCACCAGCCAAGGTTCAAAGTGCTTTGTTGGAAGCGATGCAGGAAAGACAGGTAACGATTGGTGATTCAACTTTCAAACTGGATGAACCATTCCTGGTGCTTGCTACACAAAACCCAATTGAACAGGAAGGTACTTATCCATTACCTGAAGCACAGGTGGACCGTTTCATGCTCAAGATTGTAATCGGCTATCCAAGCAAAGAAGAAGAAAAGCTGATCATCAGGCAAAATATCGCTGCTGAATTTCCAAAAGCAAATGCGGTGATCAGGACCGAAGATATTGTGAATGCCCGCCATGTGGTTCGTGAAGTTTACATGGATGAAAAAATTGAAAGATACATTGTGGATATTGTATTCGCTTCCCGCAACCCTGGAGAATATAAATTAAATAAGCTTACGCAACTTATTTCCTATGGTGGATCTCCTCGTGCAAGCATCAACCTGGCACTGGCATCCAAAGCTTATGCATTTATTAAGCGCAGGGGATATGTGATACCTGAAGATGTACGGGCAGTATGTGCTGATGTGATGCGCCATCGCATTGGACTGACCTATGAAGCGGAAGCAGAAAATGTGACAGCTGAAAATATCATCAGCGAAATATTAAATGCTGTAGAAGTTCCATAGAACCCAACAAAATATTAATCTAGAAACGTTCATTCGTAAATTCGTCCCGGAACTACGGGATTGTTATTCGTGCAATGGAGACTACGGAGCTGTTAAAAAAAGTACGTAAGATTGAAATCAAAACCCGCGGGTTATCGAGCCAGATTTTTTCCGGCGAGTACCACAGCGCGTTTAAAGGCCGTGGCATGGCCTTCAGCGAAGTACGTGAATACATACAAGGGGACGATATCCGCTCGATAGACTGGAATGTAACAGCACGCTTCAATGCTCCTTATGTAAAAGTATTTGAAGAAGAACGGGAACTAACAGTCATACTCCTGGTTGATGTAAGTGCCTCCGGCGAGTTTGGAACGCGGTCACAATTTAAAAAAGACCTGATCACCGAACTTTGCGCTGTTCTTTCTTTTTCTGCCATTCAGAACAATGATAAGATCGGTATAATTTTTTTCAGTGATATCATCGAAGGTTTTATTCCGCCGAAGAAAGGCAAAACCCATATCCTGAGGATCATCAGGGAACTGATCGAATTCAAGCCAAAGAACAAAAAGACAAATATCAGTGAAGCACTTCGCTATGTATCCAATGTAATCAAGAAGAAAAGTATTGTATTTGTGATTTCGGATTTCATGGACAAAAATTTTGAAGATGCGTTGAAGCTCACCAATAAAAAACACGACCTCGTTGCTTTCAAAATTTACGACCAAAAGGAAAATGAACTTCCGGAAGCGGGACTTATTCGTCTCAGGGATGCTGAAACAGGAAATATTATAGAAATAGACAGCAGCAGTGCAGCGGTAAGAAAGGGATATAACCAGATTGCTTTTCAGCGGGAAAAAATGTTGAGTGATGCTTTTGCCAAAAGCGGTGTCGACTGGATCAATCTCCGGACTGATCAGAATTATGTACAGCCATTGATGAATCTTTTCAAGAAAAGAGGGAGGAAAGCATAATGGAGAAAATATTTTTAAAAATTATTTCATCAAATACGAACTCAACCAGGGGTATTTTTAATACTTCTTCTGCCTTCCTTATTCTTGCATTTTTTGTTTTGATTCTGATAAGCGGTTCTACTGCCACTGCTCAATCTTCGTACTACGCAAAAATTTCTGTTGATACTACTGTGATCAGGATCGGTGAACAATTCCACCTGAACATTACAGCAACTGTTCCTGTAGATGCCCAGGTTACCTTCCCTCCCATCCCTGATACTATACATAAACTTGAGGTGGTGCAACGTTCAGCAGTTGATACTTCAAAATCACAGGATGGAAAGCTGGCAACCTACCATCAATTAATAACGCTTACCGGTTTTGATTCAGGCTTCTTTGTAATCGAACCACTTACTGTTTTTTTTAAACAAAAAAATAAAAATTCAGCCGACAGTCTTACTACCGAAGCAATGCTGATGCAGGTTCAGACCCTTTCTGTAGATACAACTAAAGATATAAAGGACATCAAACCACCCCTGGATGTTCCGTTTACATTCAGGGAAGCTCTCCCCTACATTATTGGAGGTGTTACAGTTATTGCGCTTGCGGTTATTCTCATCTATTGGCTGAAAAAGAGAAAACGCAAACCACAGGAAGTGGTGAAAAAAATTCAGTTGCGGCCGGCTCATGAAATTGCTGAAGAAGCACTTAGAAAAATAAAGGAGCAAAAATTATGGCAACAGGGATTTTATAAGGAATACCACAGTGGTGTTTCTGATACCGTCCGG
>JBDTTM010000373.1:0-4296 GCA_039930605.1 Bacteroidota bacterium | reverse complement strand
GGTAACTGCTGAAGAAATGGATCGCGCCAAAACAGCGTTGCTTACTGATGTTGAGCTGATGTTCAATAAAAGTGACCGCGTGGGTTTGACACTGAGCGAATTCATTGCCATGGGTGACTGGCGTCTTGTTTTCCTGTACCGCGATAACGTAGAGAAGGTAACCGCTGAAGATGTGAACCGTGTTGCCAAACTTTATTACAAACCTTCCAACAGGACGATCGGTACTTTTATTCCTGACGCAAGTCCGGACCGGGTTGTTGTTCCTGCCAATCCTGACGTGGATGCTTTAGTGAAAGATTACAAAGGCAAAGCAGTGATGGCAGCAGCAGAGGCATTTGATCCTTCACCTGCAAATATTGACAGCCGCACCACGAATACCGTTTTAAAGGGTGGCGCAAAAGTATCTATGCTGAAAAAATCAACACGGGGAAGTTCGGTGAATGTGAATATCACCTTGCGAATCGGTACCGCAGGAACCTTACAGAATAAATCGACCGCTTCATCGTTCGCATCAGGGATGCTTGACAAAGGTTCAAAAAATCATTCGCGTAAACAGATCTCTGATGAATTTGATAAGCTGAAAGCAAAGGTCAGTATTGGTGGCAGCGGGCAATCTGTTTCTGTTTCCATCGAAACGGTGAAGGATAAATTAATTCCTGTATTGCAACTGGTTACGGAGATTCTGCACCAACCTGTTTTTCCTGCTGATGAATTTGATAAAATGAAACAGGAAGAACTTACAGGCATTGAACAAAACAAAAGTGAACCACAGGCGATTGCCGGTAACCTTTTCAACAAAATGCTTAACCAATTTGATAAATCTGACTTCCGTTATGCTATGTCATTTGATGAAGAAGCAGCAGCTGTGAAAGCTATTACACTTGATGAAGTGAAAAAATTCTATACTGATTTTTACCAGAGTGAAAATGCAACCGTAGGTGTGGTCGGTGACTTTGACGATGCTGCCGTTACTGCAGAATTAAAAAACATGCTTGAAATGTGGCGTGCACCGAACAAGTACGAACATGCTGTAGATCCATATTGGGATATTGCTGCAAAATCAGAAAAAGTAAATACACCGGACAAAGCCAATGCGATGATGATGGCCGGTTACAACCTGGAACTGCGTGATGATGATGCAGACTATGCTGCGCTTATCATGGGTAACTACATCATTGGCGGTGGATTCTTAAATTCACGCCTGGCTACCCGCATTCGCCAGAAAGAAGGAATCAGTTACGGTGTTGGAAGTTGGTTACAGGCAGATCCGCTGGATAAGTCAGGGGCATTTGGATCTTATGCTATTTATAATCCTGACAATTCTGACCGCCTGATCGCTGCTTATAAAGAAGAACTTGATAAGGTAATAAAGGACGGATTCACTACTGAAGAATTGAAGAATGCCATCAGCGGATATTTGCAGGGACAAAATGTAAACCGTTCTCAAGACGGCTACCTGTCAGGAAAATTATCCGGCAATCTTTTCCTCAACCGCACAATGAAATGGAATGAAGAGCTGGAGAAAAAAATTGCAGCGCTCTCAGTTGAACAGGTGAATACTGCCATGAGAAAATGGCTGAAGCCGGAGAAGATCACAATTGTACAGGCAGGGGATTTTAACAGGAAGAAAGCGAATTAGGAAAGTTGAATAGTCAGCTGGGAACTGGGGAAACAGCCGGAAAATGGTAATTGGTTGATTGGTTAATTTGTCTATTGGGAAACAGCCAAAATCTATCTTCAATAAGGGATTACTTTATGTAGATCACAGTTCTTGTTTACATAATTACCAATTCACCTTCAAAATGTCAGAGGAAAAATACAACGCCATTGGTGAAAAATTCGCCAAAGCACACAAAGCTGAAATCAGCAAAATGTTTGGCAAGCCCTGCCTGAAGATCAACGGTAAAGCATTTGCTTGCTTTTTCAATGGTGACATGGTATTTAAGCTGGATGCTGAAAGCCATTTAGTAGCCTCAGCACTGAAAGGGTCAAAACTTTTCGATCCTTCAGGGGCTAACAGGCCGATGAAAGAATGGGTACAAGTGAAGGCAGTGCATGAGAAGGAATGGACGAAACTGGCGGAAAAAGCTATGCTATTTGTGAAGGCAAATTCTAAATAAAATTAGAAAATATCGAATATCGAATATCGAGACACGAAATAAAAAGGAATCCAGGAAAATCAAATCCTAAAAAAAATACAGTAATATAAAAACATTCAGAAAATACTTATAAATTATCCGTGGTATATTATCCTGCTTTTTTTCGGATTTCGGGATTTGATATTCGGGACTATTAAATTAAAAAGTAATTTTACATCCAAAATAAAAATACATGTCATTACAGGTAAAAGGTAAATTAAAACTCAAAAGCAATGAGCAGGTGGTAAGCGATCGTTTTCGCAAACGTGAATTTGTTCTTACGGATGATTCTACGCAGTATCCTCAGCACATTTCATTTCAACTCACGCAGGATAAATGCTCACTGATTGATGCAGTAAATCCGGGCGACGAGATCACCGTTTCATTCAATCTTCGTGGAAGGGAATGGAAAAGTCCGCAGGGCGAAATAAAATATTTCAATTCGCTTGAGGCGTGGAAGATTGACAAGGGTGCTGCTGCGTCAACACAGGAAAGGCACTACGAAGAAATTCCTGAACAGACTTTCAAGCAGACTGAAGCAACAGACGATCTGCCGTTTTAATTATTCCAAAGGAAAAAATCACAACGGTAAAGTAAGGGGCCAAAAATTTTAACCACAGATCTCGATAGTTAGCGGGAACGGAGGTTCACAGAGAAAAGCTCTTTGGCTCACTGAACCTTTGTGGGTTTATTTTTCCTGCAATGTTTATGAATGGCAGTATATTGAATAGGGAAAAATACAAAACGCAAATTTCGCGAAGCCCTTTCGTTATAGAGATTTAATACTATTTTTAAAAAAAATAGATATTATTTCTTCTTCAATACTTCCTGCACAAGGTCAGCCGCTTCTTTCAACTGGATGGCAGAAAAAACTTTCAGCCCGGAATCATCAATAATTTTCTTTGCTTCTTCGGCATTGGTTCCCTGTAACCGCACAATGATCGGAACAGGAATACTGCCGATGTTTTTGTACGCATCCACAATACCTTGTGCTACACGGTCGCAACGAACGATGCCTCCGAAAATATTCACGAGGATAGCTTTCACATTTACATCTTTCAATATGATTCGGAATGCCTGCTCTACACGGGCTGCATTGGCCGTACCGCCTACGTCAAGGAAGTTGGCCGGTTCGCCCCCGGCAAGTTTGATGATGTCCATGGTAGCCATTGCCAGACCTGCACCATTGACCATACATCCAACATTACCATCTAACTTTACATAGTTGAGGTCGTGTTGACTGGCCTCCAACTCAGTTGGATCTTCTTCAGAAGTATCACGCATTGCTGCATAATCCGGGTGACGGAAAAGCGCATTGTCATCAAAATTCACCTTCGCATCTACTGCCAAAATTTTATCATCGCTTGTTTTTAAAACAGGATTGATCTCAAACAACGAAGCATCAATGCTGTCGTAAGCTTTATAAAGAGCCGTTACAAATTTCACCATTTCCTTAAACGAACCTCCGCTCAAGCCAAGGTTGAATGCAATTTTTCTTGCCTGGAAAGCCTGGAGCCCCACCTTCGGATCGATCTCTTCCTTAAAAATGCGTTCAGGAGTTGTTGCTGCCACGTGTTCGATATCCATTCCACCTTCAGTGGAATACATAATGATATTCCTGCCATTGGATCGGTTCAGCAGCACACTCATATAAAATTCCTTTGTCGGTGATGCGCCGGGGTAATAAACATCCTGTGCAACGAGTACCTTACTTACTTTTTTTCCCTGGGGACCGGTCTGCGGAGTTACGAGTTGCATACCAATAATGTCGGTTGCTCTTTCAAGCACTTCATCCAGTGATTTAGCAAGCTTAACGCCTCCTCCTTTTCCCCGGCCACCGGCATGAATCTGCGCTTTCACCACCCACCATTGTGTGCCGGTCTGCTGTTGTAGTTCCTTGGCAACCTTGACGGCAACTTCAGGGGATTCTGCAAGAAAGCCTTCCTGGATGGCAACGCCAAAACTTTTAAGAATCGATTTTCCCTGGTATTCGTGGATATTCATTTGTAATGAAGTGATTAAGTGATTGGGAGGCAAAAGTAAAATTATTCGCTTTCAGATCACCACAGACAGCAACACAAAAAGATTACTTTTTCTCTTTACGCTTTAACCCATTGGGGAACATTTCCTTATACATTTCATCGAAGAAAAATTTGAG
>JBDTTM010000372.1:0-4307 GCA_039930605.1 Bacteroidota bacterium | reverse complement strand
AAAATCAAGAAAAGGTCTCTGAATTTCAGGGACCTTTTCGTTTGGAGTAACTGTTAATGGAGATCTACACTTTGTAATTCTTTTAATTTTGCTTTACCATTTGTTTCGTATCAAACACTTTACCGTCTGTTATAAGGGTGTATTTATAAATTCCGCTACTCAAATCAGGAGCATAAACATTTATTTGTCCTTCACCTCTTTCAGTAATGTCAACGGTTTTTAATATTGTTCCTTTGTTATCGTAAAAAAACATTTGAGCTTCCTTAACATCAGAAGGTATAATGAAAGTAATTAGCGTATGTTCGGCAAACGGATTTGGAAAATTTTGATTCAGTACAATCTGCCTGATGTTTTTTAATTCAACATCAATCCCATTGGAATTTCCTTCATCGCCACCGGGGTTTGAATTACGGTTGCCTGCGTTGCAGCAATTGTCAAGTTGCGCCTGCATAGCCTCGATAGTTTGTTCTTGTTGTTTTACCGCTGCAATTAAGAATGGAATAAGTTCAGTGTAGTTCAGAGCTTTGAAATCTATTTCCGGATGCGTTTCATTTCCGATGGAATCATAACGTGCCGGGTGAATACTATTCTTAGTTAGAGAAGGCAAAACACTTTCTACTTCCTGAGAAAGCAAGCCGTAATGAGTACCCGGGGAAACCATCATAGATGAGTTTTCATCATGCTTGAAGGTATATGATTTAGGGTTTAATTGATTGAGAATATCCATTGGATCAGAAATATCCTGAATGTTTTCTTTAAAAGTAGAATCAGATAGAACCCAAAAGGCTGTAGTAGCCCCAACATCTCCATTAAAGTAACCTGCATAATCTGGGGTGGTAGCTGGTAAACAAGCAGGACAAGGGGCTATAGGACAAGGAGGACAGAGAATTCCCAAATCTCCATACACGGCATAATTTACTGTCGCAGGAATCGGAGCCTTCGTATAGCCATGGACACCTATATTGATACGCGCACCTGCTGCTATGCCGTCAACTCCTATGGCACGGGTGGTTGCTGGATTACCTTGAGCTAAAAATTTTCCTCCCCAAACAAACCTGTTTCCATCACCGATGGCATACACGCCATAAGTTCCTACGGTAGACGTCCCTTTCCCGTCAAAGCGTCCTCCCATCATTTCCTTATTGTTTGCATCTTTTTGAAGGGCTTTTCCATAAACGCCAATGCAAGTGCCACCAAGATCGGTAAAGCCGCAAGTGGCAGTAAACTCTCCGGCTACACCGCGGGACATACTGCTTGTGAGAGTTGTTTTCTCCACAGTGAGTCTGGCTGGATTGGGATCTGAAACTGGATAGGATGTCCCTATCGCAATATTGTTCATTAGTTCATTAGGAGTACCAAGCTCGGTAAAATAAATATTAAAATCATTTAACGGCACTTCACGATCATTTATCAAATCAGCTCCACCGGCAGCTATATCATTTCCAAGTTGAACTTTACTTGTAGAAGCATCTATAGATGTGCCATTGAATGCGCCCTTTGCAGCTTCGTCTACAAGTACAACTGTGCCAAAAAGATCAACTGAAAGAACGCCTCGTGATGTATTAGGAATTGGCACGTCAACATCAGTAAGCTGTCTAAACATCAAACCGCTCCCACCAATATGTGTGACGGCTGTTGTCGATGGATCCGCATTTATTTCAAGTTTATTGCGTGGGCCGTTAAAAACATTATCATTTGAAAGACCAATTCCTACTTTTACATCATTGTGCCCATTTGCAGAATTTCCGCCAAGAATCATTTTATTGTCGGCGTTAACAATACAATTTGCACCTATTGCTGAAGAGTTAAGAAGCGATGTACATGCTGCACAGACATCAGCTTTATAACCAAGAAAAGAATTATTGCTACCTGTTATATTTCCCTGTCCAGATAAATGACCTATTGCGGTGTTGTAAAATCCGTCAGATCCGACAGTATGATCAGTTTGAAAAAGTGAACCATTTCCTACTGCAAGATTGAAGCTATTTGCAACGCATGTAGTGCAAGCAACTCCTTGTCCTTGTAAAGCATCAAAACCAATGGCTATGTTGCCGCTTAATTTTAGATTTTGAAAAAGTGCATGCTCACCAATTGCCATATTAGCATTACCTTCAGTATTATGATAAGCAGCTTCTTCTCCGATTGCGACAAGTTGACATCCGATGGTATTAAAATAGCCAGCATTGAACCCAAGCGCACATCCACCATAAGCAACTGAACTATATAAGGCACCATAACCAACAGCAGTATTCACAGATTCTCCCGTGGACCCAGATGTGACAAGTTCATGTAAAGCACTCCAGCCAACAGCAGTATTTCCGTCTGTATCCTCTACTTTATTGAGAGCTTCAAATCCAATTGCCGTATTAAATTTTCCTGTGGTAAGAACAAGTCCGGCATTATTTCCCATCAGTGTATTATTTATACCACCCGCAGCCTTTATTCCGCTATTACCAGCATTAACTCCTACGAAAATACTTGTTATATCTCCGTTGTGCCACAGTACACGATAATTGTAGTCAGGATCGCCAGGAGTTAGTGTTGGATTACCTATTCGATATGCACTGGTGAACGTGTTCAGGTTTATGTCGCCTGCATCTACATCAAGTTTAAAGTTTGGAGTAAAGGCAGTGCCAATACCTAACCATCCAGGATTAGTATTTCCATTGAGTTGCATGTACTGAGTTGGGCCACTACCAAAACCGAAACTGAGATCATGAGTTGTTGTATTCCAACCTAAATAATTAGTTCCGGGAGCCCAGGTGTTGCTAGGAATGGTGACTTGACAGGAACAATAGCGAACTAATAACAATAGTATTGATATTAGTAAAACTGTTTTATTTTTCATTTTCTTTGAATATTTTAAATATATTTTAACGAAACTATTTTGTTATAACAAATTTTCCTGTTTGAATAATTTTTGTTGTTGTTTGCAGAGAGAAAAAATAAACGCCACTACTTAGACTATTATTATCTATTGTAAGGGTCTTACTACCTCTGATAGATTCTTTTCTTACAGATTTTAATAACGAATTATAAATGTTTAATTCATAATTTTCTAAATTATCCATTAAATCTATTTCCATAATTGTCATTCCTGAAGAAGGATTCGGGTAAAGCTTCACGTATTGATTTTGCTCTATGCTTTGATCAACAGTCTCAGGTAAAGTTCCACACAGAGAATAAAGAAACCAATCATTTGTCGTAAAATTGGCAAGAAGCATTTTGGTGCCTACAGGTGTATTGAACACAGGTTTAAACCACCTTGAACCACCAAAGCAACCGATGCAATAAGGTCCAACAACGCTGTCTTTTGAAAATAATAAGGTGCCATCGGTTCTAAAAACATAAAATGGTTTAGTTGCTACACCAACAGCAGTTATAGCATATTCTATATTCGTAGAATCACAGTCAAAAAGTGTAGAGGTAATATAAGCTATGGTAAATATATGCCCTGAATCAAGTGGAACACCGGGAATAATATTTAGGATATAAGGGGAATTATCAAGATTATATAAGCTGAAATAATTATTATAATAGTCTATTAGTAAATATTTATAATTATTATTCCCTAAATCTGTAAAATAAAATTGTTTACCAGGAGGCACATTGTACACATGTTCCAAAGTAAACTGCCCCACACACACCGATTGCTTCACCAAGTTTGCGACAATAAACACCCAAAAATATTTCCAAATTTTTTTCATAATTATTTATTTTTTGTTTTTATAAAAGTACACCTTTCCGAAAAATGAAAAGTTGGAACTGGTAATCTGTTATGGCCGCGTAATCGAATTGCGCGGCTAACCTTTGCATCCAGGCAGCAAACAAGTATTACAAATGCAAGCGAGAGAATAATGTTTAAGAATAACCATATCAAAACTATTTTCACGATTTAACTTTTGGTCGAATGTCTTTTGCCAGGGAAATCGGATAACGAAAACCCAAAGCAATAAAACTAATCCTGGGAAGAAAGTTGTTAGAATCAAAAAGCTTCTATGAAAAAAGCAGCTCATTGTGGTTTTGTTTGGTTATGTAATGATACAATATAATACGGTAGTTGCAATATTATTTCTGCTTAATGTTTTCCATTATAAAGCTGCGCTGACAAATGCGAATGGAAGGGAAAATGAAACACATGACTCCTGGACAACGCGAAGAGCTTCGCAAAAAATGGCAGCAGCGCTGCGGACCGAAATGGAATTTTCCGGAAGAAAATAAAGCGGAAAGCGGTAATATCTGAGAAGATATAAAAATCAAGAAAAGGTCTCTGAATTTCAGGGACCTTTTCGTTTGGAGTAACTGTT
>JBDTTM010000371.1:0-4308 GCA_039930605.1 Bacteroidota bacterium | reverse complement strand
AATAGAATTTGTTGGCAATAAAAAATAAAATCAATGATTTTTTAGAACATACTATCAGTGTGAGAAAAAAGATCTGCAACTAATCGGAAAGATTGCCCCGGGAATAGATGGTAAATATGAATAGTGGTACAAATCTTCTACACTATCCTCTTCAAATTATTGAATTACTACTACGTAAAAGTTTGCCGCAACAACACCGGCATACTATTGAGTTGCTGATTTTTCCAGTCTGTAATGCCTTATTGCCTGTTCAGAATCTATTAGTTCGTAAACCGGAACACTGGTCGGTTCTTTACAAAAATATTGGATTCTTAAATGGTTATGTTTAATTCAAAATAAAATGAAAAACAAAATTTATTCAATCGCCCTGGCATTTACAATAATGTTTGCAGGTGCATGTAAGAAAGAGGATAGCAGTCCATCCGGTTCCGGCGTTTTGTCCATGTCAGAAACTATAACCTCCGGGACATGGCGCGTAAGTTTTTTCCATGAAGACAATGCTGATCACACATCCGATTTCAATGGATACACTTTTGCGTTCAATAGCAGTGGAACAATGGCTGCTATTCATTCCTCCGGAACAACTTCCGGAACCTGGCACATAGATGATAGCGAAGCGCATGAATTTCATATGTCTATCGGGAGCATTGAACCGTTGACATGCCTTGACAGGAGCTGGCGGGTAACTTCAAATACCGGTTCTGAAGTTCAACTTGGTGATGACAGCGGCTCATCAGACAGGGCTCTGCATTTCACTAAATTATAATTTCACTAAAATTATTTACAACCACTCATAACAATATGAAGAAATCTATATTATTATTATTCTTATTATTTATTTCAACCGGGTATTTCAGCTTCGCTTCATACTCTATCGACTGGATGCATCAACCGAATATTCTGACAAGCGAAGGAACTGCAATTGCTCGTGATGCATTTGATAACGTGTACACAACAACTTCTACTACTGATATTTACCTAGAGAAAAGGGATAAATTTGGAAACCTGTTGTGGCAACAGCGATCATTTACTACGGTTCCTTTAAATTACGAATTTCCATCGCAGGTACACGTTGATCCCTTTGGAAATCCAATTGTAATTGGATATAGGCATACCACTTCCGGCAGTGGACGTATTGCAAATGCAATCATAGTTTTGAAATATGATCCAAGCGGCGCTCTGCTCTTCAAAATCAACATCAATGGTTCATTCAGTAACTACAACAACAGTACGTTTTGGACGAAGGTGACAGGACAGGTCGATGCTGTTGGAAATATTTACATCGGCACTGCAGGATCTGTAACCGGCTATGCACTACAGGGATTTAATGTTTTAAAAGTTGATCCTGTCGGAAATATTATGTGGGTCTCCACCAAAAATTTTCCTTCCGCAACAGGTTTTCATTTTGTAAGCCAGCTGCGAATGGTGGATGATAAGATAGGGTTAACCGGTGTTACATCGTATTCATCTGCAAATGCTACTACCTGGGTGCTTGATACAACCGGCGCAGATTTGTGGAATGCTGTTTCTACCGGTGTGCAAGGCAAAGACATCACATTTGACGCAGCAGGCAATGCATATATGCTTACCTGGATTTCCATTTCACAATCGGGTGATGTTGCACTCTACAAATTCGATCCACTGGGTAACCTGGTATGGAATCATACTTATGATTTTGGAGGAAGTGACCTGGCGGCACGAATGGAAAAAACGCCCGATGGAAACCTTGCAATTATGGCTTATGGTAATTCAACCCCGAATGGAAGCTACTATACCGATTGGATTACATTCTTGACAGATACAGCAGGCAATTTATTATGGAGCGATCGTTACAATGAACATACCGGCAATGACGAATATCCGGGAATGATGGCGGTCGACGCTGCAAATAATATTTATGTAACAGGCATTGGAGGTCCTTTTCCCGGCGGAGCCAACCTCGGGAAGCGGCAAATGGTAACTGTGAAATATTCGCCGAACGGTATCCGGGAATGGGCTTCTGCAATTGATACGATCAACGAATATCTAGAAGGGATTGGCATGACCGTAGCAAGCGACAACAGCCTGTTTGTGATTGGAGATGTAAATACTTTTATCGTGCATTATCTCGACCATACCGGTTCAAGTGCCTGCGTTTTTCCATCATTCATAACGGCGACCGCTATTTCAGATTCCACTGCAACAATTAGCTGGAGCCCTGTAACGAATGCGTACCTCTATCACCTTCAATATAAAACACAGGCTTCTTCGATATGGGAAACATTTTCTACCAACGATACAGCATTGACTTTATCCTCTTTATTTCCAGGAACACTTTATGCTTACAGGGTTGAAGCAATTTGTAACAGTGGCCCAACCGGTTATACCAATGCGCAGCAATTTACTACGATAGGAAATGGATATTGTATGTCGGAGGGATTGGATGCAAGTCATGAATGGATCGATCTTGTTTTTATAGAATCTTTGTTGAACAGTACGCCTGACAGTGACAGTGGATATGCTGATTTCACTTACCTGGATGTAGATTTACTTGCCGGTAATACCTACGACATTACCTTAAGTGCCGGGATGGATATTGCATTGTATTCAGAATCCTGGAAGGTGTGGATTGATTTTAACCGTGATGGTGATTTTACCGGTCCCGGAGAAGAAGTAGTTTCATACCTTTCGAGCCAGATAGGGTGGGAGACTAACAGTATCCACATTCCTGCAAGTGCAGTGCCCGGGCAAACTATTATGCGCGTCTCAATGAAAAATGGATCACAGCTTCAAACTCCATGTGAGATTTTTGGCTTGGGAGAAGTAGAAGATTATACAGTGAATATTGGTTCATTAACAAGCGTATCATTAGATGAAAGAAGTGAAGAATTAAATGTTGTATATCATCCGGAATCCAACTCAATTACGATAATTGGTCGGCAAATTAAAGGAGCTGATTATTTTATTCAGTTCACAGATATTACCGGAAGGAACATTGTTTCTTTGCATGGAAACACGCAGGGAAATATTGAACAGGTTGTGTCACTTCCGGGTCTTGCATCAGGTGTGTATTTACTAAGCCTGCATACAGTAAATCAAAATCTGGTTAAACAGCTTCCGATAATGAAATAAAAAATTGTTGTTTAAGAAAAGCACTCAGAGCCCTGTGGCACAACTTTTTTGTAGTTGTTATTTAAATCAAGGCTATTGCGCATGCGATATTTGCATTATTACACATTTCTATTTCTGGTAATGGTCTCGTTTCGTGCTTTCGGTGGCGGCAATCATCCGGCACGAGCGGCATTGGTTAACCACATTGCTGCTTATTATCCTGAACAACTCACCAATCCACAAAAGAAGAACAGGATTACAATGTCTCAGTTCGGATATAATCTCTCCTACTTCTCGATTAACGTTTTTCCGATCACTTCTTTTATCAACCTGGATGATTTTGGTATTCATTCCTACGCCCAACCCGGTAGAAAAGAAAAGAATGGAAGCCTTTATAGTTGCCGGGGCGGCTTCATCGATTTCACGCATTTGCGCGCTGCCATTGACTGGACTGTCTATCTCACGTTTACAATCCTGTCGGATCAGCAGGAAATAAAATTGACCCCTGAAGCAGGAGATTTAAAATTATATTTTAAAAATACAGAATCATTGTCAACACTTGACATTGTTGAGATGTCCCAGCGGATAGCTTTCGAGCGACTTGAGTGGCATGAGGCTGCAAGCTGGCATTATCACCGGCCATATCATTTTCGCAGTGATCAATTATCTGCGTTTACACCCGAAGATACTTATTCAAATTTTTTAGGCACCGCAATAGGGAAGCAGGTCGCGCTCCGTATTTTGAATAACCTGGAAACCCGTTCCTACGCTGAAATTGTAACTGAAGAAATAAATGAAGCGATCAAGGCGCTGGAACCGGTGGCAAGTAAAAAACTATGCAAAAAAGCGTATGATATTGTTGATCGGCACAAGCAACTTCAGTTACCCGCTGATAAAAGAAACAATGATGTGTGGTGGGACAGCAGCATACTTTTCCGCGATCAGCGTTATGTTTTTAAAAGAGACATTGATATGGGTCCGGAAATAGATCCATGGCTGGTTCCGCTTGCAAATGAATTGGGTTGTCCGGATGAACAGTCACCCGAAATTTTTACCATCCCTTCAATTGCCGGTTCAGGCATTTCATTTGATAGCTATTATGATTTTACAATCACACCTGACACATCCATGTTTTATGGAAAAGGTCATAAGCAGGTTCATACTCCTTTTACTGAATTTAATACCAGGAATTTTAATTCCGTAGTGCGTATTATTGCA
>JBDTTM010000370.1:0-4309 GCA_039930605.1 Bacteroidota bacterium | reverse complement strand
TTTGACTTTCGATGACCCTATCGCCGGCGATTTATTTGGACCTAATAACCTGATTGCCGGAGATACCAGTTTCAGGGGGGGATCAGATCTTGGGATTGTTGTAACCGAGAAATTGTTAAAACGGTTGGGCTATGACCGAAGTGCCAGGTTCATTTATTTCGACGACAATGATAAAGATGTCCTGAATGAAGGTAAATCAAATTTTAAAGTGCCAATTCCAATCCGTGCGGTTATTAAAAATATTCCCAATCGCAATAACTTCCTCGTCACAAAATTTTTCTACCTCAGCTACATGGCTCATGAAGATTGTGTGTTCGACTATAACTTTCAAAAGAAGCGGGTTATTTTTTATATTGATGCTGATAAGGATTTTGCCAAGAAAATTCAGGAGAATATAAAAGCAAATATCGGGGAACTCAGCGGCGGACTTTCAACTGAAGACATAACGATTGAGTATGAAAAATATGACAATATGCCTAAGCCGGGATATGCTTTGTCTGTTTCATTCAATACAGCTCCGGAGGAGGCTATTGTTTCCGAAAAACTGGCTCGGCACATTGAGGAAATGAACCTTGTGAAAGAAAACAATAATAAAATATTCAGAATATTTGATCTTGATATTGCCCAGCAGCAACCTGAAAATGTGATTTATGATTACCTCAGTATCAATTTTAATAAACTTGATAAGATTGAAGATTTTTCTAAGTTTATCATTAAAAATTTAAACTCAGCTTCTGTTAAATCAGAGAATAGCATTGTTGAAGTGGATGCAGGAATTGTGAAAGAGAAAAACAATTTTAATTACATGAGTAAAATGACTTTGCTAATTTCAAGTTTATTGATTGCATTTTCAATATTGTCTATACTGCTTTTTATATCCAACCTCCTGAAAAAACATCTTAACAAAGTAAAGCCGAATCTCGGTACATTTAAGGCATTCGGGTTAAGCGACAAAGAGTCTAAAGGTATTTATATGACCATTATGCTGCGCTTTATATTTATTAGCATGACAATATCACTTGCACTTTCTTATATAATCGGCAAGGTTGCTGAAATGGGATTTGCATCACAGCTGAAAATTGAAGACCAAGCTGATTATTTTAATCTATTTGACATGCGTACCTATGGTGTTATCATTACCATTGTGCTGGTCACTGTAATCGTTTCTTATTACAACGTCAATAAAATTCTTTCCAAAACTCCTGGTGATCTCATATATAACCGTTAATACTTTGAGATGGTTCCTGAAAAAAAAACATTCCGAAATAATTATTACAATAACTACCTTTCACACGATCAAAAATAAAAAAATAGTATTATGATATTAAACGATGAAGTCAAACGATCACTTCAGATCGCGCAATCTGTTGCCAAGGATAATTCAAATGCAAATTTTTCACCCGCACATTTGTTGCGTGCGATGTTGCATAAGGATTTAAGCCTTCGGAATTACCTGGATAATGCAGGCAAAGATTTTTATTTTATGGAGGACTGGGCTGATGTGCGCATCGAGTCTTACCCAAAGTCATCTAAAGTTGATGAACCAGGAGGAGACGATAAAATTAAATCGGTGTTTGACGAAGCAGAAAATGCACGCATAAAACTTGGTAAAGATGATTTGGATTTAATCACTTTGCTTGCTGCAATTTGTACACCGGGTATCGCCTTTACTTATGACCAATTGAAAACCTTTCCGGTCACTGTAAATGAAATTATGACAGAAAACCTGGAGAAAAATGGAATAGATAAGGCAATAGGGGGTGCGTCGGTTAAGAAAACCGGTGCTGCAAAAGCGGGTGCCTTGTCTAAATATTGTATCGATAAAACCGCGAAAGCACGGGAAGGGAAATTGGATTCAATAGTAGGCCGGGACAGGGAGATCAGAATGATAGCTGAAATATTGGGCAGGATGTCAAAACCCAATGTAATCATTACCGGTGATCCGGGAGTCGGCAAGACTGCGCTGGTGAATGGATTTGTTATTGATATTCTGAATGGAAAAGTTCCTGAGAGCTTAAAGAAGGCCGTTGTATTTGAATTAGATACCGGTGCATTCATCGCAGGTGCATCTTATAAGGGAGAGGCGGAGGACAGAATGAAGGGGATAGTTACTGAAATAAAACAATTCGATAAGGCGATTTTATTTATCGACAATATACATTCATTGCTTGATAAAAACGGGGCTACTCCCGGCCTTGCCAATATTCTGAAGCCGGAACTTGCAAAAGGTGAATTAACTATTATAGGTGCTACCACTAACGAGAATTACCGCAAACATATTGAAACGGATGAAACCTTCAGCCGCTTGTTTGAAGTGATCAAACTTGAAGAGCCTGATGAAAATACTGCTGTAAGGATGTTGGGCATCGCCATTCCTAATTATGAAAAACATCACAACATCAAGCTTGCAGATGATGTTATTCATGAATCCGTCCGGTTGTCGAAAAGATATATGAAGGAGCGCAGCCTTCCTGACTCTGCCATTGACTTGATAGACCGGACCATGTCTGCCATTAAAATGATGGGAGAGACAAGCAAAGAAGGTGTAGAGTCCGTACAGGTGGAACTCACTTTGTTGCTTGATAAGAAAAAAGACATTTCTGACCAGGAATTCCTGAAGGAGTTACAGTGGCTTGTCGGTTTACTGAAAAATAAAGTCAGCTCGGTATTGTTCAGCCAGGTTGAAGAAGAAACCAAAGTGGACCTTGATTCCGCCGACAATTTACATACTCACTTGAAGGGATTATTGGAAAGATTAAGCATTGCTGCAACGGTGAAACGCGACAAAATTGAGAAGTCAGATGTAGCAGCTGTAGTTGCACACAAGACAGGTATTCCGCTTGGTAAACTCCAGGCACAGGAGCGGGAAAAACTGATGAATATGGATGACCTTTTAAAACGAAGGGTTGTGGGGCAGGATCATGCAGTCAAAGCTATTTGTGAAGCCATTCTGGAATCGCGTTCAGGATTGAGCAAGCCAGGTCAGCCCATTGGTTCATTCTTTATGCTCGGGCCTACAGGAACAGGAAAGACTGAATTGGCGAAATCTTTGGCGGAATTTTTATTTAATGACGAAAACGCGCTTATCCGATTTGATATGAGTGAGTTTAAAGAAGAGCATTCTGCAGCATTGCTGTATGGTGCTCCTCCTGGATATGTCGGCTACGAAGAAGGGGGGATGTTGGTGAACAAAATCCGTCAACAACCTTATGCAGTTGTTTTGTTTGATGAAATAGAAAAAGCCCATCCTTCTGTATTTGATTTATTCCTGCAGATAATGGATGAAGGTAAGTTGCATGACCGGCTTGGTAAAGAAGGTGATTTTTCAAATAGCGTTATCTTGTTTACCTCGAATGTAGGTTCTGATTTTGTAATTGAAAGTTTCGGGAAAGGAAAAATTCCAAATACCACCGACCTGATGGAAATAATGACACGCTTTTTCAGGCCGGAATTTCTGGCCCGGTTAACAGAGATCGTCCCATTCTCACCGATTACAGAGAAGATTGTGGTGAATATTTTTCAGATACAATTGAATAACTTCATGAAAATATTGAACAGGCAGGGCATTCAGCTTGAAGTAGACAATAAAGCCAAAGAGTTTCTTGCACAGTCAGGTTTTACGCCCAAATACGGAGCGCGGCCCATTTCCGGGGTTATCCGCAACCAGATCAGGCGGCCTATGAGTAAGAAAATAATTTCAGGTGAGTTGCAGAAAGGCGATTCGGTGAAACTGACACTTGGAGAAAAAAACGAACTGGTGTGGACGAAACTGTAATGTTATTGGCTGTCCCTGCCTTCATCGAAAAAATTTTCATCAGTAAGTTTATCTTCGGTACTGTTTAACAGTTTCATTAATTCAAATAATTCTTTACTGTAAATTGATTTCAGGGTAACCAGATCCGATACTTGTTTTTTTAATTCCGGGTCGGTCCGGAGAGATTTCTCAAATGCCATCCGTTCATCTGCATCCATTCGGTGATGCACGTAGTTTTCAATCTGGCGATCTAGTATTTCCTCCGGGTTCATTGATTTTTATTTTTAGATTAATTCCTTGAATACTGGGTCTGCATGAATCATTTTTTTTAGGTTTTCAATGCACCTATTTTTGGCTACGCGGTAATATTCATATGAAGAAAAACCAAGTTCACTTGAAATTTGTTCTCCGGGCATGCCTTCAAAATAATGCCTGATGAGCTGCTGGCATTTCTCACCCATGTTACCGAGGTGCTTAACCAATAATCTTTGCCTTTGTTTTTGCTCATCATCATCTACAAACGATTTGTCATCAGGTAATTCTTCAGTTCCATCC
>JBDTTM010000369.1:0-4320 GCA_039930605.1 Bacteroidota bacterium | reverse complement strand
CCAAAATCAGACAGCACCGAATAGCGGCCACCGAGTTGAGAAGGATTGATAAATACTTTTCGGAAGTGATATTGTTCAGCCACTTTTACCAACGGAGTACCATCATCTGTGATAGCTACAAAATTATTTCCGGGGTTATTCTTGTTTTTACTTTCTAATTGATCGTAGAAATATCGAAAGAAACTCAGGGTCTCTTCCGTATTCCCGGATTTACTTGCAACAATAAAAAGGGTTTTATCCAAATCGATTTTTCCCTGCAGTTCCAGAATGGCTGATGGATCAGTATTGTCAAGCACGAATAACTGAAGATATCCCCGGGTCGTACCAAATGTTTCCCGCGCTACTTCGGAACATAAACTGCTTCCCCCCATCCCCAGTAATACAGCATGTGTATAGCCTTCCTCCTTTACCTGCGACGCAAAAGAAATCAGGTCTTCTGCATTTTTTGTGAAATGATCGGGCAATGTTAGCCAGCCTAATCGTTCACCGATTTCTTTTATTTGTTGCTCCGAATTTGCTTTCCAGAGATATGGATCTTGTGCAAAAAGAAGCCTGGATGTTTGTTTTTCATCCAAAGAAGAATAGGCCATCTTTATTTCAGCTTCGTATTCACTGGCGCTGATCTGTTGAGATGAAATTTCCGCCTCCAATATCTTCGTCCTCTTATTCGCAAGGTTGCTTATCAATTTATCATAAGCATCAATAAATTTCTGTATACCTTCATTTTCTAATTGCTGCGTCACAAAATTAAAATCAAGGCCAAGCTTGCCCAGGTCAGCAAACAATTTTTTTGCAGCCGCAGGATTTTCCTCAATGGAATCTTTCTTTAAATTTCCATGATCTGCAAAAGCTGTAATGGTCGTATCAGGTAAAGTGTTCACGGTGTTATCGCCGATCAATGTTTCTACATAGCGAAGATCATCATACAATGGATTTTTATTACTGGTACTTGCCCAAAGTGGTCTTTGCACATGCGCTCCAATGGCTGCCAGCTTTTCCCAATCTTTGCCACCAAAAATTTCCTTGTAACGCTGATAGCATATTCGCGCAATTGCGACTCCTGCCTTACCTGACAATAACAGCGGTTGATTGATACTGCTCTTTTCTTCAGGAAGAATAATATAATGACTCAGCAACTGATCAGTGAGTGTATCAATCCTGCTGATAAAAATACTTGCTACAGAAATAACATTGTTAACAGATTTGCCTTCAGCAGCTCTGCGCTCAATGGCACGCATATAAGCATGAGCAACTTCTACATACCGTTCAACGGAAAAAAGAAGTGTTATATTAATATTTATTCCTTCGTAAAGCATTTGTTCAATCGCCGGAATCCCTTCGCGCGTACCCGGTATTTTGATAAAACAATTCGGTCGACCTACTTTTCCGAACAGCCTCCGTGTTTCCTTTATGGTGCCCTCTGTATCCTTCGCTAAATATGGTGAAACTTCCAAACTCACAAAGCCATCCTGACCGCCTGATTCATCATACACAGGTTTCAGAATATCACAGGCATCCTGCACATCTTTTACGGTAAGGGACTCATAAATTTCAATTGGGCTTTTGCCATTCCTTGTGAGTGCTCCAATTTGTTCATCGTAATCATTGCTTTCGGCAATGGCTTTGTTGAAAATACTGGGATTGGAAGTAATTCCTCTCAACCCTTGTTCCGTTACTCTTTTCCTGAGTTCTCCGCTCGTAATTTTTTTCCTGGTAAGATTATCCAGCCAATAGCTTTGGCCAGTGCTTAACAAGTTGATTAATGTTTTCATCGCATATTTTTTTAAATGTCGATTTCAAAACTGAAAGAACTAACTACGCTGTGTTTAATTTAAAACAAGGACGCAAAAGGAATGGATTGAAATCAGAATGATCAATTTGAACCACAGAAGGGATAAGTATCGGGAGGAAATCCAAATGCAAATTTAGAAATTATTAATAAATGCTATTGCCTTATTGATATAAAGTCAGGTCATTCCCCATTTGCAAAAGTGGTAAAGGCGAATATTTTGAACGATGAGTCTATAAGTTTATCACAACGCAAACGTTCGGGATAAATTCTCATGCCATAACAGTTACTCGATATTGGCTTGTCTGTATATTAAAAATTATAGAGCCTCTTTTAAAAGTAAAAATATTCAACAATTGCAATTTACATCCAACCTGATCCTAAAGCGCAGATTCTCTTCCATTGTTTGTTCCCCTGTCAGCTGTTGCATTAAATTCGTTGTGTCCGAATCTTCTTTTTTGGTTTGTTTCGTCATCTTCAAGTGTGGAATTTTCTTGAGAGATATTTTCCTCATTTTGTATGTCCACATTATTTATAGTACTTCTTTGAACTTGTCCATTAACCGGAGGTTTTTTTTCAAATCGGTCACTTTTACTTTCTAACATTTTTTGCTTTCTTAAATGAATTTAAATATGGGCCTGGAATTATACATCAGGTAATTCATGATGCAAAATTCGGCATCTCTTGAATCAAAAGCATTACACATTATTGGAAATAAGTTACATAATTCTCACATATTAATATTTATCAAAGTCAGGGACCTATAAAATCATCTTCCGTTTTTTCATCGCTTATTATAAGTGTGTGAATTATGTAACTTATTCCCAAAATTATATAACGATTTAGCTATTTAAACTAATCACTTTTGTGGCAAAATTTCTCAATTGTTTTATAAACGCAATTCAAAATATTCTTCTGTCATGAATAATTTAACCTACTTCCTTATGCATTTTAATTTATTGTGCGGTTACCGACCAGGCGGCTAATCAAAATATTGATGATTCAGAAAAGAAATTGAAAAACCTGAAGAAAGATGCGGATGACATGCAAAAAAAGATGGATAATTTAAAAAATGATAGGAATAAAAACAAATGGTAACATATAAAACCTCTTCTACCTCCTTTAGTAATAAATCAGCATGACAATAAATAAAATCCTCTGTCCTACCGATTTCGGAAACGCGGCAAACAATGCTGTTGAATATGCGGCTCAGTTTGCAAAAAAGGTGGGAGCAACCTTAACTTTAATGCACGTTGAACCTGCTACGGTTCTTTTGGTGGCAGATATGAATCGTTCTCTGACAACTCCAACTCTTGAGCTGAAATCTAGGCAACTCGAGGATCAATGTGCAGAAATAAATAAAACATTCAAAATAGTATGTAATTACGATTTGGATCAGACCAGTCTTGAAAATGCGGTACTTTTAAAGACATCAGGTGAGCATGCGTATGACTTGATCGTGGCAGGCACAAACGGCATGGACAATTTTTTTCAGTTTTACTTTGGAACCAATAGTTACTATGTTGCAAAAGATGCGGCGTGTCCTACATTGATTATTCCTGAAGGTTGTGAATACAAAGACATAACCGACATTGCTTTTGCATCTGTCTATCATGAAGGGGAAGAACTGCTGCTTCAACAGTTAAAAGATTTTATTGGAATTTTTAATCCTCATTTATATGTTTTGCATATAAGTAGAAATGAAAGCCCTGTTGGCGAAGAGATTTATCGTTCCTTCTGTAATCTCATTGAAGAAACGCTTGACAATAACGGGCAAATTGAATTCAAGAGAGTGGTCAATGAAGATGAAGTAGAAGGCATTAATAGTTTCACAGACAAGACAAAAATTGATTTATTGGCAATGTCAGCGGATCATCATGGATTTCTTTACAGGCTATTTCACAAAGATATTATCAAAAATATTACTTCTGTTTCTAATCAACCGGTATTGATATTTCACAAATGATACAGAATAAAAAGAGAGTGTCTAAAGAACAAAAGTAAGTCATTTCAACCCGGATGAAATGCTTCAAGCTTCTGAAGCATTTGGAAATGCATCAAAAGAAAATATGATGAAGGTTATATTGACAAATTAAACTGACAAATAATGATTAGCATAATTAAGGAACTTCCCGCCAACATTATCGGGTTTAGGTGTAAAGGTAAAGTGACAGCAAAAGATTATGAATCAGTCCTCTATCCAGCCTTTGAAAAAGCGCTGAAGAAAAGTAAGAAGCTTACGGTGCTTTGGCAGATGGATGATAGCTTCAGGGGATTCAGTCTTGGAGCAGTCAAAGATGATATGCAGATGGGGATTAAGTATTTCCACGACTTCAGGAAAATCGCTTTTGTATCTGATGAGAAATGGATGAATCGAATTGTCAGTGCATTTGGGTTTCTAATACCAGGGCATGTACGCACTTTTAAGAATAAGAAATTAGCGGATGCGATAAGCTGGTTAGAATAAAATTCGACTTTCGCCCTCTAAAATGGAAAGTAAATAAAAACAATCAAAATAATTTTTCAGGATA
>JBDTTM010000368.1:0-4333 GCA_039930605.1 Bacteroidota bacterium | reverse complement strand
GATGCCCGCGGACCGGCTCCCCATGAAATATAATCATTCACTTCTTTGGTTGCACTTGCTGTATCCGGACGTGTACGCGAGGCAAGTTTTACTGCATAGCTCAAGACGTTATCAGGAACCGGAACCCGGCGTATGAGGTCCTGGAAGAACCTGATCTCATCTGCTCCCAATATTTTTTCAAGGTTCGGCTGAAAGTCGCTTGTTGTATTTTTTACAACCAGGATTTCCTCTTCAAACTCAGGATATGTCAGCAATACGTTAAACATAAACCTGTCCAGCTGCGCTTCAGGCAAAGGATACGTTCCCTCCTGCTCTATCGGATTTTGAGTTGCAAGCACAAAGAAAGGAAGGTCCAGCGGATATCGTTTACCGGCTGCCGTCACTCCATACTCCTGCATGGATTCAAGCAATGCACTCTGCGTTTTTGGGGGTGTACGGTTGATTTCATCTGCAAGGATAATGTTTGCAAACAAAGGACCTTTGATAAATTTAAAATGCCTGTTCTCATCCAGGATTTCAGAACCGATAATGTCTGAAGGCATCAGATCGGGTGTAAACTGTATCCTGTTGTAGGTGAGTCCGAGTGTTCGTGCGATGGTATTTACCAAAAGCGTTTTTGCAAGTCCCGGCACGCCCACCAATAAACAATGTCCCCTGCTGAATATGGAGATCAACACATCTTTCACAACCCGGTCCTGGCCGATAATTACTTTTCCAATTTCAGCGCGTAACCTGTTATAGGACTTAACCAAATCCTGCACGGCTTCCACATCTGATGAATAATTCTTCATATTAAATTATTATAAAATCTTAATTAGAATCTTTGATCCAATGCTTCAACGCTGTACACCCGTTCATCGTATCATTGATCTGGATGTAGGTATTTTTACTTTTCTTTTCAATCCAATCGCTCATCGCTTTGTTTTGTTTTTCTGACAATGCCACCTCCTGAATCTTCTGGTAATCATCCCTGAGGTTGGCTACGTGCGGCTTGGATTTGCTTTTCAAAATAACAAGGCGATAAGCGGATTTACCTTCCGGTGTTGTCATCAATAAAGGCTGCGAAACAGTATTCAACGCCATCGTATCCACCTGGAAGAAAAGGAGTCGATCCATTTTATCAGGTGATAGATGTGTGGTCCCGGTCTCAGGATTAATCATCAGTCCGCCATTGTACCGCGTGTCCTCATCTTCAGAGAATTTTTCCGCTGCTTCTTCGAAAGTTACTGCTCCCAAAACGATCTTGGTCCGGATGCTGTCCAGAAACAAAACTGATTTCCTGATATCTTCATCAGAAATTTTTGGTTGCAACAGGATATGTCTTACGTTGATTTGCTCGCCTCTTCTTTCAATCAGCTGGAGGATATGAAAACCAAATTTTGTTTCCACTACTTGTGAAACTTCACCCGGCTTCAGGTTGAAAGCTGCAGCTTCAAATTCAGGAACCATCATTCCGCGTTCAAAGAGTCCCAGATCTCCCCCTTTTTTTGCAGTGGAATTGTCTTCAGAATACAATGCCGCATAAACAGCAAAGTCGCCACCACCCACAATTGCCTGTCTGTATTCTTCCAATTTTGCTTTTACAGTTTTCTTTTCTTCTGCACTTACAGGCGGCTTGCGAATAATTTGTGCAACTTCCATCTCAGCATCAATATATGGAATACTGTCAGCAGGAATGCTATTGAAATATTCACGCACATCATTGGGAGTAGCGGTAATTTCCTTGGTGATTTTTCCCTGCATTTGTTGCACAGTGATCTGTTCCCTGATAACTTCCCTCAATTCTGCCTTCAACTGAACGATGGTAGTGTGAAAATATTCTTCAAGCTTTTCTTCGCTGCCAATTTGCTTTATGTAATAACGCATCCGCTTGTCCATTTCACCATCCACCTGCGCATCAGTTACGATCAGGCTGTCAATAGCCGCCTGGTTGATCATAAGTTTCTGCAAGAGCAATTGATCGAAAACAGAGCACTTCAGGTTTTCAGATCCCGGTTCTCCCTGGGCTATGGCCTGGTTGTATTGTTTTTCGATGTCGCTACGGAGAATAATATTATTCCCTACCACAGCCATCACCTGGTCTACTACCTGTGGCTTCTGGGCTAACGAAAGTGAAACAGAAAACAAAACGAATACAATAGAGATTGTACAGCGGTTAATGAACATATTCTTGCTCAACTGAATGGATTTTAGAATGAAAGCGTGCAAAAGTAACTTATTATGTCGAAATAATAGGGTACGAAAAACGAAAGACTGCGAATCTACGAATATGTGAATTTAACAATTAAGGATAAACCGGCGATCAATCGCATTTCAAAAGGAAAGATTTATATTCCGGGATGGGTATTGAGCAGCGTCTTGAATTCGGTGAGTACCTTTTCCGGCACAGACTGCGTTTTCATATAGAAAGCCATACCCTTCACGGTATTAAAAAAAGTAAAATTAACATCAATCATGAAAATGAGTCCGTTGCTGTCGCAGCATGTTGTCTTCAACTGAATAGAATGGACAGCATTGGATTTTTTATACAACTGCATAAAATGCTCGTTCATGACTGGCTGAATACCGGGAAAAATTTCTTCGCACATTTTGCCTTTTAGTTCATCCTCTGAGTGCCCCAAGAGATCTTCCACATTTGAATTGGCAGCTTCAATAATTCCTTTGTCATTCACCAGTAATATTACTTCACTGTGTGCTTCGAGTACTATAGCCAGTTTTTCCTCGACTGCCTTTTGTCCTGTGATGTCGCGGATCAGGAACATAAATCCACCCAACTCTCCATTATTACTTTCTACAGCAGACGCTGTGACAAGCCCGACCACCGGTTCATTATTTTTCCTTTGATGAATGACTTCACCTTTCCAATAGCCATGCATTAATATTTCATTTGTAATTAACAGGCGTTTTTCAAAAAGGAAATTTGATTTAAGAACGACAACAGAGGATTTACCAATGGCCTCATCAGCACGGTAACCAAACATTTTACTGGCGCCTTCATTCCAATCTGTAATGATAAATCCGATGTCCGTAAAAAGTATGGCATCATGCACATTTTCCGCCATGCTACTCAGGTATTCAACCTGTTTTTCGTAGCTGCTTTTCTTCCGGAAAGCCCTGATGACGAGAAAGCATGAAAAGGCCAGAAAAGCAATTACCAATCCACCTGAAATAAAGAAAAGCCGAACTGTATTTTTGGCCATTAGTTTTTTATCCAGGTTCGATTTATTTAAACGCAGCAGGCAGCCGGCTTCAATACGTCCAACCACTGATCGGATACTGTCCATGATCTGCGTTCCCCTGCTTTTGTGAACCATGTTAATAGCAGTTTCGATGCCTTGTCGCCGTCGAAGCATCACCTGGGTATCAGAGCGGTTGATCCGATCAATTACAAGGGTATAGAGCTGGCGCGCATCAGCGGATTGAACCTGGTTTCTGAATGTTTTTTTAAGCCTGGCAAGGTCACCATCGATTCGACTTTTTCCAGAATAATAGGGCTTCAGGTATTCTTCCTCTCCGGAGATGATATAACCCCGTGTACCCGTTTCTATGTCCCTGATATCACTGAATACCGCCTCTGTGGATTGTTGTAAAGCAAGTGAGGAAGTAAATTCGTGGCTATCCTGGCTGGTAGCCTGCAGGTTTTCATAGGTTATCCATAAAAAATAAAATAGGCACCCCAAAGCAAGACTATAACCCAATACAATAATCCCATTTAAAGATTTTTTTCCCATACCTCTGTTTTCGGAATGCCCTGCCGGTATTGCGAAAGTACACCATCTGAATTTAACATCCAATTAAATTTTCGCTTGTTATAATGAACGTTTTCCCAATAATTTCTCCAAATCTCACATGTATGCAGGTTCTTCCGGAACATCCAAATTCATCCGGCTAGTTATATTTTTATCAAATATCTGTATCATTACTATTAAATTACGAAAAGTTAGTTTTACTTTTCGCTTTCTAATTTTTAATCATTCAAAAATGAAAACGAATATCAAGCTACTTCTATTTTCAGTTTCGATATGCATTGTAACAATCGGTTCTGCTCAGAATGTGATCCGGTTTTATGCGGGTGGAAAGGTTGGGTATAAAAACAAACTCTCCGGCGAAATCGTTGTCCAGCCAATATACTCTGCCGGCAGTGAAATGATGGCCGACAACACAGCACTTGTCATTGAAGGTCGCAAACGGGGTTTTATCAATGAGAAGGGAGAGGTGATAATCCCTTTTATCTACGATGATGCCTCGGTATTTTTTGATGGCCTTGCACGCGTGATGAAAGATGGAAAGCATGGATATATTAATGTAAAAAATGAAACTGTAATTCCTTTCA
>JBDTTM010000367.1:0-4378 GCA_039930605.1 Bacteroidota bacterium | reverse complement strand
CTCATGAATCCGCATTGCAAATGTTTCTTATAATATTTGATGCTGTCATTCGGAGATAGTACAGTATCAATCGGACCCTTCCAGGAAAAAACCTGCATCGGAATTTTTTTGTTAAAAATTTTCTCAATCTCTTTTGCACTTGCACCCGCATTTTTTAACACTGCATAGCGCTCACTGCGTACCCTTCCCTGCTGCATTATTTCAGGATGATCCTTCCATGGCTCCTGACCTTTCAGGTGATCATTGAATTTCCGTTGCAACTCCTTCATGTGTTCGCTCATTGCCTGCTCCGCATACTCCTGCATCTTGCTGTTGATGGTGGTGTAAATTCTTAACCCGTCCGTATACAAATTGTAAGGCTTGCCTGTAGAGTTATTGATATGCTGCTTGCACCAATCAATCATCTCTCCCCTGAGACTCTCCCGGAAATAAGTTGCTACACCATAATTGTGGTCTTCATTCTGATAGTTCAGCGTGATTGGAATATCCTTCAATGAATCCAGTTGCTTGTTTGTGAGGAACTGGTATTTATTCATTTGTGCAAGCACCGTATTTCTTCTTTCCAGCGAATGCTTTGGATTGCGCACGGGGCTGTAATAAGTCGGAGCTTTGAGCAAACCCACAATCACTGCTGCCTCCTGCACATTCAACGCATCAGGCATCTTATTGAAAAAAGTCCTGGATGCCGATTTGATCCCAAAAGCATTGCTACCGAATTCCACTGTATTCAGATACATGGCCATGATTTCCTCCTTCGTGTAGTTGCGTTCCAGCCGCACAGCAATCACCCACTCCTGGAACTTTTGAACCACCCGCTCCATCTTCGTATGCGGCAGCTCATGGAATAAATTTTTTGCAAGCTGCTGGGTAATCGTACTCCCTCCACCCGAACTCTCCTGGCGGGCAAATACAGTTTTGAAAAGCACCCTGAACAATCCACGTAAATCAACTCCACTATGCTCTTCAAAACGGATGTCCTCCGTTGCCTTTAAGGCATTGATCAGGTTCGGCGACAAATCATAATAGTGTACGTTCGTCCTGTTCTCCACATAATATTTTCCAAGCACCACCTGGTCGCTACTGATCACCTCACTTGCCAGGTTTGTCTTCGGATTTTCCAGCTCCTCGAAAGTGGGAAGCTTTTCACCAATAAAACCGCACGCTGCAAGCCAGATAAAAGCCGCCAATACCCCAAACGGTAACAATACAAGGAGCCATAAAGCCCATAAAAACTTCTTATACGATTTCTTTTTCTTTGCTTTCGTGGCCATTGATGTGGATGCGTGAATCCTTTTGGGAAGGCGATAAAAGTAAAAAATATTATTTCGACGAATTACCTGGTAAAATTTATTTGCTGCACTTTCTTTAAGCCAAATCCGGGCTAAATTTCTCGTCCGCCAAAGCATTTCTCAACCTGCGCAGCATCAGCGAAGCAGATTGCGAAGGCGGAGAAAATTTTATACACTACTTTTCATTTCATGTATAAACTCTTATCAACGTAAAATATTTTAGAATAACATTTTGGGCGTTACCCTGAAGTAAGCTTCGCAATACTTCAGGGTCGGGCTATGCGCTACAATCTTTTTTCTTCACCAATCTTGTCATGATGAAGTTTCCATCACATCCGCCATTCCCGTCTCTACTCCTTAAAATAAAAAAAAAGGATTTCCGCTGCTATCCCTAACGCAAACAGCCGGGAAATGTGCTCATATTTGAAAAACTTTCTCACAATAGCGGAAGAGGACAAATCCTACTCATCGACAAATTATACCTTCCGCCTTTTGTATATAATGAAAACCGTCATCCCGAGCCTGCTTTTTTGCAGGAGAGGGATCTCAATTCTAGTATTGTAACATTGCATTTCAAACGCTGATCCCTAACGCAAACAGCCGGAAATGTGTTCATATTGAAGTACCGATGAACGTTTTTAAGGTCGCGGAATAGAAGAAAACCTTTGTGACCTGGAGTCTTAGTGGCAATTCGGCATTTTAAAAAGTCAAACTGTAATACAACCTGGATTCATGACCCCCTACCTGTTCCGTATATTTATCGTAACTTTATATGCTGATGAATAAATTTCTCGGTTTGCTCTTCTCTGTTATCTCGTTTCTTCCACTCACTTCAAAGGGAGATGACATTCTACTTTATTTTTCACCGGAACAGGTTGAAAGCCACATCCTCCTTAACTTCACCATCAGTGCAGGCAATACTTGCAATGGAATTCAGATTTACAGGTCCACAGATTCAGTCAACTTTGAAGAAATCGGTGACATCCAGGGAATCTGTGGCAGCAGCGACCACAATGAATCTTACAACTTTAATGATGCATCGCCGGTTAAAAACAAAATCAACTACTACCGGTTGCAGCTCGGAAATTTGGGATATTCCAATATTATCAAAATAGAATTTATTGATTTCAGTACAACTGGATTTGTTCTCTACCCCAATCCGTTAAATGAACATTCGAAAATTTATTATGCAAATTCCTCAAGGGAAACCATGTCTTTGCAGATATTTTCTGCTTCCGGATCCATTCTTTTCATCAGTGAAAATTCCGGCGCAAACGGATTAGAAATACCGGTTGAAAAACTGGAGCAGGGAATTTATTTTTTTACCATCTCATCCGGGTCGGGCAACACCATAAAATACACAGGCAGATTCCTTGTTGCTGATTAATCCGCGAAATTTCGAAGGATCAATTCAACACTTTATTCTTTACTTTGTCATCTAACCTGAACAGACACGCATGAGTGAACAACCACAGATAGCCGTAATCGGAGGAGGTAGCTGGGCCACTGCCATCGTTAAGATTTTATCCAATAGTGTTGACAAAATCAATTGGTGGGTGCGGTCCGCAGAAACCGTTGACTTCATCCGCAAATATAAACACAACCCGAATTACCTCAGCGATGCAGAAATCAATCTCGAAAAAGTAAACGTAAACAACGACCTCAAAAAAACAGTTGCCGATTCCGCCATTATCATCCTTGCCGTTCCTTCTGCCTTTCTGAAAGCATCCATTGAAAAACTAACGCCGGCAGATTTCACAGACAAAGTTGTATTCTCCGCCATTAAAGGAATCATTCCTGATGAATTGCTGATCGTCGGTGAATACATGCAACGAAAATTCAATGTACCAATCGGCAATATCGGTGTCATCACAGGACCTTGTCATGCCGAAGAAGTTGCCATGGAGCGCCTGAGTTACCTCACCATTGCTTCCCAGACCACTTCGAATGCTGAATTGCTTGCGAAAAAAATGAATTGCAGGTACATCAAAACTAAAGTGAGTGATGATATTTACGGGACAGAATATTCTGCCGTATTAAAGAATGTCGTTGCCATTGCAAGCGGCATCTGCCACGGTGTCGGCTATGGAGATAATTTCCAGGCTGTGCTCATCAGCAACGCCATCCAGGAAATAAAAAAATTCGTGGATACTGTTCATCCTATCAAACGCGATATAAACGACTCTGCATATTTAGGTGATTTACTCGTAACAGCTTATTCTTCTTTTTCCCGTAACAGGATGTTCGGCACCATGATCGGTAAAGGCTATTCCGTAAAATTTGCACAGCTTGAAATGAACATGATTGCAGAAGGATATTATGCCACCAAATGCATTCATGAAATTAACAAACAGTATAACATCAGCATGCCGATTACCAGCGCTGTTTACCGCGTGCTATACGAAAAAATTTCTCCGAGAATGGAAATGCGTTTGCTGGCGGATCAACTGAGCTAAATCCATGTCACGCAAAGCCGCAAAGACCGCAAAGCAGTTTTTCCAACGCGCGCCTGCGACTCTGCATGATATAATACCTCCCGAATTTATTTGATTGTTGGCTGCTCCTTGCGACCTTTGCTCCCGATAGCTATCGGGATTTGCGTGAACCCTTCTTCAGAAATTTATGATTGTTGATGATATCATTACGGAATTAAAAAAATACGCCTCACCTAAAGCCCTCGCAGCGCAGGAGTATTTTGGAGTCAAAGTCGAAAATCGCCTCGGACTTACAACCCCGCAAATGCGAGGCATCGCAAAAAAGGTTGGTACCAATCACCCCATTGCACTTCAGCTCTGGAAAACAAAAATCCATGAAGCGCGTCACATTGCATGCATGATTGCAGACCCGGCACTGACAACCGAGAAAATGATCGAACAATGGCTCAAGGATTTTAACTCCTGGGATATCGTAGATGATTGCTGCTCCTCATTAATTAGAAAAACTCCGTTTGCCTATACAAAAGCACTGGAGTGGACAACAAGAGAAAAGGAATTTGAAAAACGTGCCGGATTTACAATTATGGCGGTACTTGCCGTACATGACAAGAAAGCCACCGACCTACAAATGGAACAGTTCTTTGAACACATCCT
>JBDTTM010000366.1:0-4379 GCA_039930605.1 Bacteroidota bacterium | reverse complement strand
TTCTTTATTGAAGGGAAAAGTAAAAGTCGAAGACAGCGAAGGCACAAAGGAATTCGAAGTAAATGGCGGGGTAGTGGAGAACCTGAAAAATAATGTGATCATACTGGCAGAGTAATAGATACATGAATCAAGACCATTAGAAACAAGAGGATACTCAACCGGGTGTCCTTTTTTAATTTCATATATGGCTTTATCATATTCGATTATAACCATCATCAAAAACAACGTTCCTTTTTTTGTTCGATGTATTAATAATGTTAATTTTTTTTTCAAAAGAATTTGGCTGTAGAAATCGCATTCACGATATATCCCGAAGAAAAAAGAGTTCGCTATAGAAGGCTTTTAACAGTTCCTAGCCCTGAAAGGGCGAAATATCCCAGTAAATGGCAGAGCCATTCGCAATAATAAAGTGCAACGACTCCAGCCCTGAAGGGGGCGCAATATTGGGATTAGTAGTGACGCAAATACCCTCCTATAAAATCTACTCTTTATTTGCTTGGTTTTCTCCTGAAGAATTCCATTGCCGGCCTCTCCACAGTAAAAGTGACAACCGAAGCAAGTGCAATCATAACCAAACCGGTAATTGTAATTTTTAAAAAACCGTTTTTTAATCCATTCGCGCCCAGAAAATTGATCACTTCATACCCGATATACTGGTGTAGAAGGTATAAAGGATAACAGATATACCCGAGAAAATATGGAATCTTCCCCCGCAGAAATTTCAGTCTGTCAATCACAAATAAATAAAGCAACAGAAAAATAATGCTGATCGCCAGCGCCTCTTCAATTGGATTGATGATGAAATGAACTGCCAGGCACATGAGTATCAACCAGTACTTTCTTTTTTCCCCAGCATTGGTTTTCAATTGATAGAAAAATATTCCCGCCAGGAAAAGGTTTCCGTTTTTTAGCAGTGGTAAATAGTAATAGTAATCGGCAAAGGAGAGGACTTCGGTCATCTGCAATACATATACTGCAACCATTAACAATAGCCAAACTATACCGATGCGCTCAATATTTTTCTGCTTATTGAAAATGAATACAAGGAAGATTAAAATATAAAAACACAATTCAATGGCAAGCGTCCAGTACACACCATCCATGGGTTCAATGTGCAACCAATGCTGGAACATGGTGAGGTTAGCAAGGTATTGTATGGTGGTTACCGGGTGGTAATTGTAATACGGTGAAAATGTAATAACCAAAGCCGTCAGTGTCATACACACCCAATATGCCGGGTACAATCTTGCAAACCTTGAAACGATAAATTGTTTTGGATGATTTAATTTATCCAACGTCATAAAGATTAAAAGTCCACTGATGACAAAGAAAAAGTGAATGGTGTATTTTCCGTATTCCAGTATCTCAAGGTACAAGTTACCTTCCGGGTTCGCACTGTAAATATATTTCGAATAATGAATGACGAGAATAATCAATGCGCTGATCCCACGGATGGAATCAATCTCGACATATCGGCCTCGGGCTGAATAATCTTTTGGTAAAAATTTTAACATAGTAATCCCTGAAGACAACTATTAAGAATGCAATCACGAAAAACTCCAGTCGTGTTTGTCTAAATCCTGCAGGCAATTTGCAAGCAAACTTATCGATCCTTCAATGTCTTTTTTATGAGCCATTTCGATCACCTGGTGAATGTGACGCGTTGGTATTGAAATCGCTCCGGCAATGGAACCGTTCTTACCCATCCGCTGAACACTTGCCGTATCAGTCCCTCCCGCTTTTAAAATTTCCGGCTGCCATTTGATCTTGTATTTGTCAGCTGTCTTTTTCATGAATACAATCATGCGCGGATCACATATCGTAGATGCATCCATAATTTTAATCGCAGTGCCCATCCCCAGTTCCGTTATATGTTCGTAAGGCATCGCCCCCGGAACATCAAAAGCAATCGTTGTATCCAGTCCGAATCCGAAATCCGGATTAATGGTGTGTGAGGCTACATTCGCACCACGGATACCGACCTCCTCCTGAACAGTAAACACAGCATACACATCATAAGGTGTTTTCTTCAGTCTTCGCAAAGTTTCTATCAGGATAAAAACGGATACCCTGTTGTCAATGGATTTGCAATTCACGCACTCACCCATTTCAATCAACTCGCGCTGACGTGTAATCGGGTTACCGATGCTGATATATTTTTCAACTTCTTTCTTGGATATGCCGAGGTCGATAAAAAAATCCGTAATTTTTACTGGCTTGCTGCGCTCCTCTTCTGTCATGATATGAATTGGTTTCGAACCCATCACACCTACAAGGTCTTTTTTGCCATGAACAATTACGCGTTGCGCAGTTAATGTTTTTGGATCGAATCCACCGAGCGTATGAAAACGTAGAAATCCTTTGTCGTCAATATGGGTTACGATAAATCCTATTTCATCCATATGCGCCGCTATCATGGCTCGTTTCGATTGTTTGCCTTTCTTAATCGCGGTAACATTGCCCATGTTGTCAACGCTTACTTCATCCACCAGTGCTTTAACTTCACGCAATACAATTTTACGGACCCTGTTCTCGTACCCCGGAGCACCTGCCGTTTCACAAATTTCTTTTAATAGTTGAACGTTTATTGACATAATAAATATAATGTATGATTTCTTTGAATTGAATTATTTGGAAAAATTATTAGAATGAAACCTTCTCATCGGGAAATGACAATGGCTTTCTCCCTTTATGGTCGCGGTCTTGGGGAACGTTTAATGGCATCAATCTTATGGAATTGAATTTATAGAGTAATAATATGGAATATTTAATTTCGAATTAATCCCCAAGAAAAATTCAATAATTAAATAAAACCTGAAATTATTTTCGATTCTGTATTCTCTTTTTGGATTTAACTTTCGTCCCGATAACTATCGGGATTCGATATTTTCAATTCGGATTTTTTTACTTCACCTTATTAATCTTAATCATATTCGTCCGCCCGCCTTCATAAAATGGCATGCTTGCAAGATTAATCACAATATCATGCGTATTGATAAGCCCTTTCACTTTCAACAATTCCTGAAGCTCATGAATTGTTTGATTGGCACCCGCCTCACTTTCGTAAAAGAAACCCCTTACACCCCAAACAAGACTCAACTGCGCAAGCAACGACTGGCGGTCAGTGAAAATAAAAATATCCGACTTGGGGCGTTGTGATGCAACCTTAAATGCAGTATACCCGGATCGGGTCATTCCCACAATTGCTTTAGCACCTACCTGCGAAGCCAATACGCATGCATTATAACATACAGCATCTGAGAGATAGGAATCGCTGGTTACATCTGGCTGCTGGTCGCGGTTATACCGAAATCCTTTTTCTTCAATTGAAGTCACCACGTTGCGCATGTACTCAACAACCCGCACGGGAAATTTACCAATGGAAGTTTCCCCGCTCAGCATCACGGCATCGGCTCCGTCAAGAACGGAATTTGCAACATCATTTACTTCAGCTCGCGTGGGAGAAGAATTGTTGATCATACTTTCCATCATCTGTGTCGCAATGATGACGGGCTTCGTAGCCCGGATACATTTTTGAACCAGCATCTTTTGTATGAGTGGTACATCCTGCATCGGTAACTCAACACCAAGATCTCCGCGGGCAACCATCAGCGCATCAGTTTCCTGTATGATGTAATCAATATCATCAAGCGCCTCCGGTTTTTCAATCTTCGCAACCACTTTAATAGATTTGTTTTCCTTCGCAATAATCTGCCGGAGTGCCGTGATGTCACTTGCCTTTCTCACAAATGAAAGTCCGATCCAGTCTACATTCATCTGTAAAGCAAAATCAAGGTCTTTCAGGTCTTTTTCTGTGAGAGAAGGAAGCGAGATTTTTGTGTTGGGAAGATTCACTCCTTTGCGGGAAGAAATAATCCCCCCATTTTCCACAATAGAAATCACTTCATCCTTATAGTTGGTTGAAAGTACCCGCAATTTTATTTTTCCGTCATCAATCAAAATGGTTTCTCCTTCTTTCACATCAGATGGAAGCTGGTTATAATTAATATAGAGCCTTTCCGATGTGCCTATGCATTCTTTTGTAGTCAGAACAACTTCTTTACCGGTATCCAGCAAGGCTGCATCATTTTCTACCATTCCAATTCGAAGCTTCGGTCCCTGCAAGTCTACAAGTATCGCTGCATGTAGATGCGTGCGCCGTGTAATTTCCCGAATGGCTAAAATCACCTTCCTGTGATCTTCGTAATCGCCGTGAGAAAAATTCAGCCTGCATACGTCAACGCCCGCGCGGATCAACTCTTCAAGTGTTTCAGGACTGGAAGATGCCGGCCCAATGGTGGCAATTATTTTTGTTTTATTATAGGGTATCATGTATTCAGTAAAAAATATTCCCTGCTTTTCAACGAAAGTGGATCGAT
>JBDTTM010000365.1:0-4381 GCA_039930605.1 Bacteroidota bacterium | reverse complement strand
CTTTGTACATTTACAATGTGAAATATCTTTCACTTGCCATTTTTACCCTTCTGTTGCTTTCCTCCTGTGAGGATAAAACTGAGCAGGATGCTGCTGACTCTGAAGCGAAAATATTGTACAATTATTTTCCTTTAAAAGAAGGTGCTTATATCGTTTATCACGTTGACAGCATCGTTCACAGCTTTGCTGATGACAATACAAACAACCCCGACTCACTTATTGACACCTTGAGTTATGAAGTTAAAGAAGTGATCGATTCCGATTATATTGATGGTGAAGGTGACGTTGCCTGGCGCATTTCCCGCTACCAGCGAGAGATTGGAAGTCCGGATTGGTATTTTACTACACTCTGGACAGCTAAGTTAACCAGCCAATCAGCCCAAAAGGTTGAGGAAAATATCCGTTATGTGAAACTTTCATTCCCGATTAAACTGAATAAATCATGGAACGGAAATCTCTTCAATTTTTTTCCAGAGGAAGATTATTCAATTGAGGAAGCAAATGTTCCGCTCAACATCGGGGGATTTAACTTCGACTCTTCTGTTACAGTTCTGCAATTGGACGATCCAAACCAGATCCATCGCCTGTTCAAGCAAGAGAAGTATGTATATGGATTGGGACTTGTTTATCGCGAGCGGGACAGTTTAAACATAATCAGTGTTAACCAGTTGAATTACCAAATAAAAAATGGTATTGAATTCCGTCAATCAATTATCGACTTCTCTCCAAGATAAAAAAATATGAAAAAACATTTATTTATAATCATTTTTATTTCATGCACTTTTTCACTCTTTGCTCAATTGAGTGATATCAGGTATTTCATTCGCTTCACAGATAAAAATAACAGTCCATACACAATAGGCAATCCCTCCCCATATCTTTCTGCACGTGCCATTCAGCGCAGAGCAAATCAGAATATTGCTGTTGATGTCATGGATCTTCCTGTGAATCCGCAATACATTGACAGCCTCATTGCTCATGGAGCAACTATATTTAACAAAAGTAAATGGTTTAACGGGGTCGTTATTTCGGTTCCGGATTCTGCTACATTGAATGCTGTTTTATCCCTGTCTTTTGTTCAGAATTACGCACATGTCTGGAAGAAGGGAAATCCATCGGGCAAGAATAAATTTGAGTCATTGAATTCGATGTCGATGAATAATCATCGCAATGCCGCACCTTTAGAAACACAATCTTATAGCTATGGACTCGGATACAACCAGATCCATATCATGAATGGCGATTATCTTCATAACCTTGGTTTTCGGGGAGAAGGAATGATCATCTCTATACTCGATGGTGGATTTTATCATGCAGATCAGCTTCCTGCATTTGACAGCCTTAATGCTGATGGCCGCATACTCGGAACGTGGGATTTCGTTGCCAATGAACCGGGCGTTTTTGAAGACGACTCTCACGGTGAAGCGGTATTGAGCTGTATCTCTGCCAACATTCCGGATTCACTCATCGGTACTGCGCCTGAAGCAAGTTTTTATTTGTTGCGGAGTGAAGACGTCCCGCGTGAAAATATTATCGAAGAGTACAACTGGGCCAGTGCAGCAGAGTATGCCGATAGTGTGGGTACAGACGTAATTTCTTCTTCGTTGGGATATACCCTTTTCGATAATTTTATTTTCCAGGGAGATACCACACCAAGTGAAAGCAATCATAACTACAATGATATGAATGGAAACACATGCCCGAGTTCAATTGCCGCTGACATCGCTGTGTCAAGAGGAATTCTCGTGCTGAATTCTGCAGGTAATTCCGGTAATGATCCCTGGCATTATATCAGTGCTCCGAGTGATGGTGACAGTGTGCTGAGCATTGCAGCCGTGGTACCGGAAGGCTGGCATTCCGACTTCAGTAGTTATGGACCTTCATCTGACGGAGATGTGAAACCAAATGTTGCTGGACAAGGTTCATACACTGTTGTAGAAGGATCGGACGGATTCATTTCTATTTATGGGTTTGGAACTTCCTTCGCATGCCCGGTTTTAGCGGGATCAGCAACCTGTCTGTGGCAGGCACATCCTACCGCCACTGCAATGGAAATTCACGATGCCATCCAGCAAAGTGCGAATTATGCTTTGGCTCCGAATGATTCTCTTGGCTATGGTATTCCCAATTTCCAACTTGCACATTCATTGCTTTCCGGAATTGATGAACACTCAGTAAATTCTAATTTATTGGTTGTGTATCCCAATCCGATAAAAGATGATATACGTTTTTTGCTCCGGGAAAAGAGAAAAGGAATGGTAATGGCAGAACTTTTTGATGTCTCCGGCCAGCTAATTTGCTCAAGGAACATATTCTCTGATGGTATTCATTCAAGTTTACTGCCGGATATTGGTTTCCTTTCCAAGGGTATTTACTTGCTGCGTGTAATTTCCAGTGACAGGACTTATGTTCAGCGTGTCACCAAACTATGAATTCAATTACATCGTCTGATTCGAAAAAGCAATACATGGTAACGTTTTACGGTTAATGAATAGCCTTTTTTGACCGCTTAATCTTTTTCTTACATTCGCTTAACATTGGCGTTATATGCCTTTAGTTCCTTTGGCAAAAATTTTTCACATCGAATGAGTCACAAAATTTTATTGGTGGATGACGAGCCTGATATCCTCGAGTTTATGGAGTATAACCTCAAGAAGGAGAACTATGATGTATTCAAGGCATCGAACGGGAAAGAGGCAATTGCGAAAGCAAAAAAGGAACATCCTGACCTGATCATTCTCGATATTATGATGCCCGAACAGGATGGAATTGAAACCTGCCGCCAGTTGCGCGAAATACCTGAATTCAGAAATACCATGATCGCTTTTCTCACCGCCAGGAATGAAGACTATTCACAGATTGCTGGATTTGAAGTAGGCGCAGATGATTACATCACCAAACCGATTAAACCACGCGTGCTTGTAAGCAGGATCAATGCATTGTTTCGCAGATATGACAATGGTACCAAAGAAGAAAAGGGAAAGGTTATGCTCGCTGGCGATCTGAGGATTGACCGCGAACAATATTTGGTTCACAGGAATGAAGAAAAATTCGTGTTGCCTAGAAAGGAATTTGAATTGCTCTCCCTGCTTGCTTCCAAACCCGGAAAGGTTTTTACACGTGATGAAATACTGGATCGCGTCTGGGGAAATGACATCGTTGTTGGAGACAGGACAATAGATGTTCATATCCGCAAACTCCGGGAAAAGCTCGGAGAAGAAAATATCAAGACTGTAAAAGGAATCGGTTACAAATTTGAATTTTGATTAACGGTTGATCTTTTTTTCAATTAACGGATAACAGTTAACGAATAACGTTGTTACTTTAACTTCGTGAAAAATCCCACACCCCGGACGCTTGCTTTTATCGCTGCATTTATTGCATCAACAATTGTAATCCTGGCGGAATACCTGACAAATGTTTCATCCATTCTTCAGAAAAACTGGATGTCCATGCTGGTGGTTTTTGCAATTACTTTCATTTCCATTTTCTCCATTTTTTATTACCTGCTTGAAATATTTATTTACAGGAAAATAAAACTTATTTATAAGACCATTTCCAGCAACAAGGACTCTAAAGAAAGAGCGAAGAAAAAAGCAGATCTTAACGAAGATGTTTTCAATGACGTGACCAGGGAAGTAACAGCCTGGGACCAGAACAGGACTGATGAAATTGCAGAATTGAAAAAGCTGGAGACCTTTCGCAAGGAATTTCTGGGAAACGTATCTCATGAACTGAAGACGCCTATCTTCAATATCCAGGGCTATATTCATACGTTGCTTGATGGTGCAATGCACGATGAAGAAGTAAATGTTCAATACCTGCAGCGGGCGGCAAAGAGTGCTGAACGCCTCGGACTGATTGTGGAAGACCTGGAAGCCATCAGTAAAATGGAAAGCGGCGAATTGATTTTGGACCAGCGAACATTCGACATCGCTGAAGTAGTGAAAGATGCTTATGAGTCATCAGAGTTGAAGGTAAAGGAGAAAAATATTACATTACTTTTTAAGAAGGGCAACGACAAACCGGTTTATGTATACGGTGACAAAGAAAGAATCAGGCAGGTCATTGTAAATCTTGTTGTCAATTCAATCAAGTACGGAAGGGAAGGAGGAACCACAACCACCGGTTTTTATGACATGGATGAAAATGTGTTAGTAGAAATTACGGACAACGGAATCGGGATTGAACCCAATCATCTTTCGAGGGTATTCGAACGTTTTTACCGGGTTGATAAAAGCCGCTCACGTGATGCCGGTGGAACAGGACTTGGATTGGCAATTGTGAAGCACATCATAGAAGCGCATAAGCAGACCATCAATGTAAGAAGCACTTATGGTGTGGGAACTACATTTACTTTTACCTTGAAAAAGGCTAAATA
>JBDTTM010000364.1:0-4404 GCA_039930605.1 Bacteroidota bacterium | reverse complement strand
ATTCATTTTATAGTCACTGGAAATACGATCCAGGTAGTTGCTGTTTTCCATTGTGTTAAAAATCCGAAATCGTGGAAGAACCGATTAATAAAATAGTACATGATGAAACTGTTGCTGAGGCTTACTATTCCAATTCTTCTATTTTCAGTCTCCTCCTACTCTCAACAAATCACACAAACTGTCCGCGGATCGGTTTCTGACAAACTATCAAAAGAAACACTCATTGGTGCAGTAGTCCTATTGGTGGATTCCACACATCAAAAAGGAAGTCTTACAGATGCGGAAGGCATTTTCAGGATCGCAAGCGTTCCGTTGGGAAGGCAGCAATTTGCAGTAAGTTTTATTGGCTATAAATCACAAATGCTTTCGGCTGTAGTCACCTCCGGCAAGGAAGTGGTATTCAATGTCGAACTGGAACAGAGTGTAATCCAGGGAGCAGAAGTAAAAGTGATAGCGGAAAGAAGAAAGGATAAACCGAATAATGAAATGGCAACGGTGAGTGCCCGTTCATTTACATTTGAAGAGACTTCACGTTATGCAGGCTCGTTGCTCGATCCGGCGCGGATGGCTATGAATTATGCAGGCGTAAATGGCGCCAGTGATGCGCGGAATGACATTATCATCAGGGGAAATTCACCACTTGGATTGTTGTGGAGATTGAATGGTGTGGACATTCCGAATCCGAATCACTTCGGATCACTCGGGGTTACAGGAGGACCGATCAGCATTCTCAATAATAATGCACTCGACAAATCTGATTTTCTAACAGGTGCTTTTCCTGCAGAATACGGAAATGCCATTGGCGGTGCTTTCGATTTACAAATGCGCAGCGGGAATAATGAAAAGCATGAGTTCCTCGGACAGATTGGTTTCAACGGACTGGAACTGGGTGCAGAAGGTCCGATCAGCAAAAAGAACAATTCATCTTACATGATGAATTACCGTTATTCAACGCTTGGTGTTTTCAAAGCACTTGGCTTGAACTTCGGTGCCGGCTCAGCCGTTCCGCAATACCAGGACATTACATTCAAAGCAGATCTCAATTCAAAGAAGGCAGGAAAATTTTCTCTCTTCGGAATCGGTGGTATCAGTTATGCAGAAACACTTGACAAAGACAGGGACACAACGAAGGACAATATTTACGATAACAACATGCGCCAGAATGGATATTACGGAAATGACATGGGAGTGATTGGCCTCACACATGTCTATCTTTTCGACAATACCTCCTACTCTAAACTCACCATTGCGGCTTCTACGGCAGCGCAAAAGTATAAGATCGATTCCATCTCCACATCTGACAGTTCACCGGTTCCCTGGTACAGGAATTTCTCTGACCAGCAGAAGTATTCAGCAAGCTATGCTGTGAGTAAAAAATTTTCTACAAAAAATTTTATCAAAAGTGGTCTTGATCTCAAGCAGATTGACTTCAGTATTCATGACAGCATTTTTGACAATCCTGTTTTCAGGACGCATGCAAATTCAAAAGGCGGGAGCCAGTTATTCCAGGCTTTCCTCGAATGGCAGCATCGTTTCAGTGACAAGCTGAGCGTAAATACCGGCTTGCATTACCAGTATTTCGCATACAACAATACTTATTCCTTTGAACCGCGACTAGGGGTTAAATGGGAATTGAAAGAAGGGCGTGCAATCAGTTTTGGAACAGGCATGCACAGCCAGTTACAACCTATGTACACTTACTTTCAACAAACATTGCTTCCTGACAAAACAGTTGTGCTGACGAATAAGAACCTCGAATTCACAAAGAGTAACCATTTCGTTCTTGCGTTTGATCAATCCTTCAGCAACCAGTTACGGTTAAAAGTGGAAACCTATTACCAGCGACTTTACAATATTCCTGTAGAGATCAAATCATCTACCTGGAGTATGTTGAATGAAGGTGCAGACTTCGGGATATCGGCAATCGACAGTCTTGTGAATAAAGGCACAGGAAAAAATTACGGTGCCGAACTTACTTTCGAAAAATTCTACAGCCATAGATATTATTTTCTATTCACTGCATCAGTATATGAATCCAAATACAAGGCCAGCGACGGAGTAGAACGCAATACAGCATTTAACGGGAATTACACGGTCAACTTTCTTGCAGGAAAAGAATGGACCATCAGGAAGAAAAATGTTTTCGGGTTCAATTTGCGAACAGTTACAAGTGGCGGTAAGCGCTACATCCCGATTGACTTTGCCAGATCAGAAGCCAATGGAGAAACCGAATACGACTACACAGAGGCATACACGCACAGGCAAAAAGACTATTTCAGGACTGATATCAAAATATCTTACCGCTTCAACGGAAAGAAAGTAACGCATGAAGTTGCATTGGATATTGACAATATTTTTAACACGCAAAATATCTGGCAACGCTATTATGACCGCGCTACTAATTCGATTAAAACTGAATACCAGTTAGGAACATTCCCGATTCCACTATACAGGTTACTTTTCTGATGCGGGAAAATCAATCTTTCTTATTGGTGCTTTTGATAACCTTTCTTATGATGGTCTGGTCACGGAAACTGAAACGCAAAGTATAAACAGCATCTGCAAGAGATGAAAAATCGGAATGGATGAGGTTCAGTCCGGTCGTTCCTGTTCCGTCAAAAAGTGTATTGATTTTTTGTCCCAGGTTGTTGAATATTTCAACAGTCAGGTAATCATCATACGGCAGAACGACATTCATTTGCAACTGGTCAACAAACGGATTTGGGAAAGGTTCCATAATTGAGAACTCGTTGGTGAGGCTGCTGCACTTCTCATTGTTACTTTGCACATCATCATCTTTTCCATTTGGCTTGATCACGCTCACGCAATAGAAAGCCACATTGCTCGAAGGAGGAATGTTAAATCTTGCAACAAAATTATATGATTGAATACCATTACTTCCGTTGGGAAGCAACTGGTGGTAGATTTCCTGGATCACAGTACCATCCTGCAACTGAGCCTGCATAATGACGCTGTCGATATCAACAGTTCCAAGGTTGGCAATATTGGCCTGGATGCTCAATTGGTTATTAACCAGGGATGCTGTTACATTGGTAACTGCGGCATCAAGTATAGGCCTGATCACATAAATTCCTTTGCTGATACTATCAACACAACCAAAATCAGAAGTTGCAATGAGCATGATTACAAATCTTCCTGTATCCTGGTAAACGTGGTGAGGAGCAGTGAGTGTGCTGCCAGATGTATTGTCCCCAAAGCTCCAGTTATAGGTACTCTGTGTAATGTCCGTGAGATTGGAAAATGAAACGTCAAGCGGCGGATTTCCATACTGTGGTGTATACGTGAAATTCGGTACAGGCAATGCATGAACAGTGACGTTCTTCCTGACAGAATCGACACAACCGATATCGGTATGCACTACGAGGTTGATCGAATACGTACCTGTAGTATCAAATGTATATGAAGGATTCTGAAGTGTATCGGTTACAAGTGTGTCAATTGTCCAGGTCCAATGCGCAATGCTTCCATTGCTTACTGTGCTGTTATCTGTAAGCTGATATGGTGTATGGATACATGCAGGTGTAGTAGAAAAATCAGCAACAGGTATTCCACTAACGACTACATCCTTGGATGCAGAGGATATACATCTATCCTCCGACATTGCAGTCAATGTTACTGTATAAGTGCCTGCATAAACATAGTAGTGAGCAGGATTTTCAATACTGGTTGTTTGCTGGTCGCCAAAATTCCAAATCCAGGTGCTATCCAGGTTTGCGTTCTGACTGAAATTAGTAAAGGACATCACATCACCGAGGCAAGTGGGACTGTAAGTAAAATTAGGAATGACTGAAAAGTTCACATCAAGTATTTGTACTATTGAATCGCGGCAACCATAATTAGTGGTAACAATGAGCCAGACGGTATGCGTTCCAACAGAAGCAGAATCATAAATGTGTGTGGGATCAGGAATGAGTGATGTATTATCCATACTACCTGGATCACCAAAATTCCATTCATACGTTGCAATGTATGAGGCAGTATCAGATGTGCTGTTACTTGTAAAAATGGTTGGGTAATCCGTGCAGGCATTCAGGTAGGTAAATGCTGCCACCGGGTGCGCATGAACGGCAACTTGCACGGTATCAGAATTTGTACAACCACTATTGGTAGTCACAGTAAGAATTACGTTGTGCACTCCGGCAGTTGTGAAAAGGAAGGACGGATTTGTAAGTTGTGAACTATCGATACCATCAAAGCTCCACATCCTGTCAACAATTGAACTTCCATTTGGTGCGATAGAAAGGTCTGTAAAAGGAGTTGGATCACCGAGACAAACTTCGCTGAAACTGAAGTTAGCAATGGGGCTTTGCAGCACAATGATATCCTGGGAAAATGGTGCACTCGGACAATGCGACGGTGAATATGCAATCAGGGAAACATGAA
>JBDTTM010000363.1:0-4405 GCA_039930605.1 Bacteroidota bacterium | reverse complement strand
AAGATCCATTTAAAATGGGACTGGTCTGGGTAAAGGAAAATGAATATGATGTTACTACCGATTTACCCGGATTAGTTGGTCGCAAAAAAAACGCAGATAAAGATTTGGTTTGGAGTAACTTTATCAAGTTGAATTGAGACCTCATCAGTTTTCTCAGGTTTTGTTGAAAAAAGATCAAGCGCACAGATACCTGACTTCTCAATTCTGATTGATCTCCGCGGGTGTAAAATCCCAAAAGGGTGTTTCAAAAAATAACACCTCACCCAACCATTTCCTGAAATAATTTGTTGATGGCATCTTCAAGGTTGTCACACACTCCCGGATGCGGCCGGGAGGTTTGAATGGAAGCGCTTCGTACGGCAGTGAGCCACCGGAAACGCTCCGCCTCATCAAGACATGCCACAGAACCGCCTTCTTTTTTTCCGGCAGCGATCATGTTGAATGCATCCAGGTTTTTTTTGATCTCTTCCAGGTCTGCATCAGGGTTCAGCAAACGTAACTTCTCTTCCGGAAGTACAACCATAGCCTTCAGGTATTTTTCCTTTTTTGAAAACAAGATCACGCCGGCATTCACAAACTCTTCGCGCTCTACAACAGGCACAACCCTTAAGACTGCATATTCATACAAGTATTTTTGCTGCATCCTGCGCTTCTTTAGTAAACTGTTTTGAATAATTCAACCGCCGGCTTAAGAATAAGAAATAAACGTTACGCAATTCTTCCGGCGTTCCGGGTGCTGACTCCCATTGCAACCATTCCTCGGGTATCAGTTGCACGACTTCCCTGAGGATATTTTCGTTCAGCATGCTCCTGCAAAGCATATCTGCTTCTTCCATCCTTGTCGCCTGGGATAGCAGCACATGGTCCTTGATGTATTCAAAGGGTCCTTCGGCTTTCTTCTCCCAGCCCTCCCAGCTATATTGAAAATACAAACTGGACCCATGATCAATCAACCAAAGTTCTTTGTTCCACGTGAGCATGTTGGTATTCCTGAATGACCTGTCCACATTGGTAAGCAGGCTGTCAAGCCATACAATTATAGAGGCTAGCAGCGGTTCAGGTTTAGTTACAACCGGATCATATGTAAATGCGCCGGATAAAAAATGCAGTCCCAGGTTTAACCCCCTGCTTGCTTTGAGCAAATCCTGGATCTCCTCATCTCCCTCAGTAATTCCAAAGCGTTCATCCAGTTGCGCAAATACAAGTTCAGGCACTTTCAATCCCAGGATGCGGGCCAACTCACCGCCTACTAATTCAGCGATCAGTGTTTTCACCCCATGTCCGCCTCCTTTAAATTTTACGACATATTTAAATCCATCATCAGCTTCAGCCAATGCAGGCAATGAACCACCTTCCCTGAGTGGTTGCATGTAACGTGTAACGGTAACGGTTCGGAGTGAAATCATTGAGAGGTAAAAGTAGGACTGATTTCTGAATAGACGGCATGAATGATTTAAAAGCGAAGCCCTCCTTCACTATGCTAACGCAAAGCTTCGGAGGGCGTATAATCTGAAGTAGACTTCCTCCGGCAGTCACTTCAGACCCATGAAGCGAAAAAGCCCTCGCATTAGCGAAGGCTTTTTCTGCTTCATGGGTGGAGCTGGTGGGAGTTGAACCCACGTCCGGACAAGCAATCGGCAAACTTTCTACATGTTTAGTGTTTATTAATTGTCGGCACAACAACTGCCAAACACAGGCCATCATTGCACGTAGTCCCGGCAGTTGTCAGAACGTGGTAATCGGAACCCTTCCACGTCTCACTCACCATGCGGTGCTTCAGTGCGAGTACGGGTGAGCAAGTCCTCGCGAAGCAGTCAACGGGTTAATCTAAGATTAAGCAGCTAACGGTAAAGAATAATTGCCATTTACGGCTTTGAAAGTTGGGATTAACGAGCCTGGCTCACAACGCTCGACATGCTTACTTACTAATTTCACCTGCCGTCAATTCCTGGCAGCCCCAATTGAAAATAAGTCCCGAAGGATAGGTTGCAAAATTAGTCATAAAATACCGGAAAATGGGATAAATCCTTGTACGCCTCATCCCAAATCTCAAATAAACAATGTATGTTTACGATTCAATAATACCTACCAACGATGCAAACCAATTTTACACGTGCCGTTACTATTTTTCTTTTTTCAATCTTTACTTTAACCGCTGTTGCCGGAAGCAATGAATGGAATTATCTTTCTGGAAATACTGAAAATACAAAAAGTCATACTTCAATTAACGTGGTGAAATCCTCTCCCACTGAAACAGAACTTATCTTTTCACTTGATGGGTTTAAGCAAACGCCTGTCAAGACTCCAAACGGAAATGCCTTTGTAATCAGCTCTTCAAAACTCACACGTATCCTCGAATCAGGTGCTCCTGACCTCGCCAAAATGGCCTTCTCTATTGCCATTCCCGATCATGCAGCCATGGTGGTTGATGAAATAAATTCATCTTTCACAACTTATTCGAACGTTGAAGTTGCTCCCTGTAAAGGAAATATCTATCGCAACATTGATCCAGCTACAGTTCCTTATACTTATGGAAATGCGTATTCACAAAATCAATTTTATCCCGGACAATTGGTGCTGTTGCAACATCCTTATATCGTGCGCGACCTCAGGGGACAATCGGTTTGGGTATTTCCGTTTCAATACAATCCTGTTACAAAAGAATTGAGGGTGTATTCTGAAATTCATTTCAAAGTAAAAACAAACGGGACTTCTATATTCAATGCGCTATCGCGTATTCAACCGATTACGAAAGTTGACCCCTACTATTCATCGATCTATCGTTCTCATTTTGTAAATCATAACAGCATCCAATATACTTTGCTTCCCGATGCTGGAAATATGCTTGTGATTTGCTACGACCAGTTTATGCCTGCTATGCAGCCGTTCATCGACTGGAAAAATAAAATGGGACAGTACACTGAAATGATTCCATTCTCTTCAGTTGGTACTACAGCCGCGGATCTCAAAACATATATTGAGAATTATTACAATACGACAGGACTTACATTTGTATTACTTGTGGGTGATGGTGCACAAATTCCGGTCGGCTCAACACAGTATGGTGAAAGCGATGCACAACTCGGATATATTCTTGGAAATGATTCTTATGCTGAAGTGATCGTTGGCAGATTTTCTGCGGAAACAATTGCTGAAGTAGAAACACAGGTTGACCGTACGATTACTTACGAAGCTTTTCCTGATCCTACCGGGCAATGGTACCACAAAGCAGTTTGCATTGGTTCAGATCAGGGACCCGGCGATGACAATGAAATGGATTACGAACACGAACGGAATATGCGCACCGATGAAATTGGTTATACTTATACTGACGTGGATGAATTGTATGACGGCAATGAAGGTGGGATGGATGCAACAGGTAATCCTGCGCCAATAGATCTTGTTAATTCATTAAACGATGGCAGGAGTGTAATTACCTATACCGGACATGGCAGTTGTGGAAGTTTTGGCACCACCAGTTTCAGTACAAACAATGTGTCTGCACTTGCAAATACCGACATGCTTCCATTTCTATGGGCTGTTGCCTGCGTGAATGGACAGTTCAACGGCTATGATTGTCTTGCAGAAGCTTTCATGCGTTCAACTGATGGAAACGGAAAAGCAACAGGTGCAATTGCAACATTTATGTCAACGATCAACCAAAGTTGGGATCCGCCAATGGATGCGCAGGATGAATTTGTTGACATCCTGACTGAACAATATGCAAGTGTAAATATTAAACGAAGTTTCGGCGGCATCAGCGTGAATGGCTGCATGCACATGAATGACCAGTATGGAACTGCCGGCGATGAAATGACTGATACCTGGACATGCTTTGGAGATCCTTCACTGATGATACGCACTGCTACTCCAACAGCAATGACTGTGACCCATGATCTTGTGATTGATGAGACAGCAACATCATTTATGGTGAATTGCTATACGGATGGCGCACTTATTTGTCTTAGTAAAAACAGCCAGATCATTTCGACTCACATTGCACTGCTGGGATTATGCAACATTCAAAACATCAGCGGGCTTGTAGTGGGTGATACATTGGATGTTACAGCTACTGCTTTCAACATGATGCCATACTTTGGAAAAGTGATTGTTACATCTGTGACAGGAATTGCTGATCAGCCGGAAAACGCTAACAGCTTTTCTGTTTCTCCGTCTGTAATTTCAGGAAGTCATACGATGATTAAATATTCACTTACTCAAAACTCAGCTGTCAAGATTGACATCACCAATAATCTTGGTCAGCACATTCAAAACGTTTCTGATGCAACGCAGCAAAAAGGTTTACATAACATCGAAGTTGACCTTAATGATTTGTCGAAAGGAGTTTATTTCATCCGGCTGAATAATTCCGGAAAAATTCTAAGCAAAAAAATTGTAATCCAAT
>JBDTTM010000362.1:0-4412 GCA_039930605.1 Bacteroidota bacterium | reverse complement strand
CTTGCCCGCACTACTGATGGCGGGTATATTCTTGCAGGACAAACATTCAGTTTTCTGGATTCCACAAGTGATACCTACCTGGTAAAAACAGATGCTGATGGAAACCAGCAATGGATGAAAACTATTGGCAGTGATACACTCGATGGAGCCAATTCAATCCTTCAAACGAGTGATGGTGGGTATTTCATTACGAATCATACTGAAGGATATGGAGCAGGAGACTGCGATGCCTGGATGTGTAAAACAGATGCTGTGGGAAATGTCCTCTGGAATCAAACTTATGGTTGCCCTGATGATGACCTTGGACTGGATGCGATGGAAACATCGGATCATTTCCTGGTTGCTTGCGGAGTTGCCCGTACCGTTGATCCTTCCGGGGATGCTTTTATTGCAAAATATTCTCTTGCTGGAGATGTAATATGGATAAAAAACTATGGCGGACAAGGAGGTCAGGACGGCTGGCGAATTACTGAGGCACCCGATGGGGGTTATGTGGTTGCAGGAAATACCATCGAAAATGCAAATGGCCCGGTAGATATCTTTGTTTTCAAAACAGACGCAGATGGAATTCTTTTATGGTCGCATAACTACGGTGGACCGGGCGAAGAACATACCCTTGGATTGTGTCGTGCAGTGGATGGAGGTTATATTGTTTGTGGAAGCAGTACGAGTTTTGGAGCCGGTGATGAAGACGCATACCTGCTCAAAATTGATGAAAACGGAAACCAGCAATGGAGCCGGAATTATGGAGGACCCTTGCAGGACGAAGCAATGGGAATCGTGGCTTCAAACATTGATGGTTATGCGCTTACAGGGTTCACAAAAAGTTTTGGAGACCCGTTGGATGCAATCATCGTAAAGACCGATGCATTCGGAAACCAGCAATGGATGAAAACTTATGGAGACAATACCTTTACTAAAGAGTGCAACTGGATTGTTGCCTGCAATGATGGTGGATATGCAATGGTCGGTTCAAAACAACGCATCGGAAGCCTGGACGCAGACCTGTATTTCGTAAAAACAGATAGTGAAGGCAACACCTCACTGAATGTACCGGGTCTTACAGGATCGACCCCTCGTTTTATCGTTTTTCCTGATCCTGCTATAAATATAATCACACTTTCTTTTGACAATCTCCTCAATAATCCTGATGTATTGATATACAACGCTTACAGTAAACTTGTTTTTGAAGGAAGGAATGAGAAAAAGATCAATATTGAGTCGCTCCCGGAAGGAGTTTATTTCATCTCCCTCAGGCAGGATGAAAAAATTTATTCCCAACACTTTATAAAAATGTGAGTATACTTTCTGAAAATTTTGAGTGCATGCTGAGGAATTATTATTCATCAGTGTTAATTAGAACAATTGAACGGAATTACACAGCATATCTTTATGCATAAATTCGTAAGAATTGGTATTTAGTAATTCCATACTTTTGTACTTTGACAATGAAACGGTTTCCCCTCTTCATTATTTTTATTCTAAGTGGCATTGTCACTTTTGCACAGGATTCATCTTCCGTTGCCAATGACGTAACTATCCTTTACAGAAAGGAAAACAGCTTTGGACTTACAGCACACAGCGGAGGTTTTGGGATTTTATACAGGAATGCAAGACATGTTTCCGTTTGGCGAAAACGTGTAATCGAAGTAGAATTTGTCAGCATGCGGCACCCAAAGCAAACCAAGGTAGTGAATGATCAGACTACCGGAGACGCAAAACCTTTCTTTTTTGGAAAAATAAACTATGTCTATTTGCTTCGCTGTGGCTACGGCATGCAGAAAGTGATTTTCGGCAAAGCTGAAAAAAGTGGAGTGGAAGTCCGCTATAACCTGTTTGTAGGAGGTGTTCTTGGAATTACCAAACCGGTTTACAATGATGTTCTCCAGGATACCGAGGATCCAACTATCAAAACTGTTGCAACGAAAAAATACGACCCTTCTGATCCTCATCAGCAAAATGTTTCAGACTTCTATGGACCCGGAAGTTATTTTGAAGGATTTGGTCAGATAACGCTTTATCCCGGCGCTTATGGTAAATTCTCTTTCAGCTTTGAGTATTCTACCGTTCACCAGAAAGTTGCAATCATAGAAACGGGTATTGTTGCAGATGGCTTCCTCAAAACCATTCCGATCATGGCTTTCACAAAAAATAATCCTTACTACGTGAATTTATTTGTGTCACTCTTGTGGGGTGGGAAGAAAAACTAATTAATCGTTTAGTAGTTGATTAAGTTGATTTGGTGACTGGTAAAACCATAAATCGCTCTGAATGTTACCTGTAAGTTCATTTTAGGATTCCTCATTGGCTGTTACCAATTAACTCAATCAACTAATTAACTCAATCAACCTACTCCGTTTTGGAATCTTCAGTTCAAATAAAAAAACCTTCCTGGCTCAAAGTAAAACTCCCCACCGGAGAGAACTATACGCGCGTCCGCAACCTCGTTGACGATCACAAACTTCATACAATATGCCAGAGTGGGAACTGTCCAAACATGGGTGAATGCTGGGGAGCAGGGACAGCAACTTTTATGATCCTTGGAAACATCTGCACCCGTTCCTGCGGATTTTGTTCTGTTGCAACGGGAAGGCCGGAAGCTGTTGATCCGTTCGAACCTTTGCGTGTTGCAAAAAGTATTCAGACAATGGGAATTAAACATGGTGTGATTACCTGTGTTGACCGTGATGACCTGGAAGATGGTGGTGCTGCCATTTGGGTGCAAACCATCCGAAAAATCCGTGAACTAAGTCCGGGGACTACAATGGAAACATTGATTGGTGATTTTGCAGGCAGGTGGGAAAATTTAAAACTGGTGCTTGATGAAAAACCGGATGTGCTTTCTCATAATTTAGAAACGGTAAAACGTTTAACAAAACAAGTACGAGTGCAAGCCAAATATGACCGTAGTCTGGAAGTATTGAAACGTGCAAGTGAAAATCTTTCACGTGTTAAATCAGGAATGATGTTGGGTCTTGGCGAGACAAGAGAAGAAGTACTGGAGTCAATGAATGACCTTCGTTTGAACGGCGTGAATATTCTTACGCTCGGTCAATACTTACAACCCACCAAAGAACATTTGCCTGTAGCAGAATTCATCACACCTGAAACTTTTGCTGAATACAAGACAACAGGAATGGAAATGGGATTCCGGTATGTGGAAAGCGGGCCGCTGGTGCGGTCAAGCTATCATGCTGAGAGACATATTTTTTAGCTAGAATAAATTTTGGGATCATTCGTTATGTTTTGATAACTTTAAAATCCAAATGCGATGAGAATGAAAATTTTTACGATGACAATCCTTTCTGTTTTTCTCTCGATCCATAGTCGATGCGAAGGGAAAGGTTGTACTTTTATGATGTGGGTTATAGGGGGAGGTGATACTATCGTTTGTCCAGGTGATACAATCAGTGTAGACATTGCGCCTGTTAATTCAGGCGGTGGATTTGGCGGGAACTGTGTTTGTCTTTGTTATCGTTATCAATGGTTTAAAGATGGGTTTCTTTTGCCAGGGGATACCAACAGGGTGCTTCATGTTTCATCAATAGGTACTTATCGGAATGAATTTATTTATGACTGCGGGAGCAAGTATGTAGAATGCACCATCGGTTACAACAATTGTGGGACAACATCTATTAATAGCCAGGATGGAAATTCAATTCATGTTTTTTCTTTATTTCCAACAATTTCCACTGGAATTTTTCTGATCAAAAAATTATCACAAAATGTTCCGAAGCAACTCCGCATCACCGACAACGCAGGTCATACTATTTTTACATCCGTAAATAATTTTTCAGAAATAGATCTCACCAATTTCTCTCCCGGCATTTATTTTTACGCCATCACCGATGAAAAGGAAAATATTTTCAGGGGAAGAATTTTGAAGGAGTAGGTGCTTCCGATATTCGTAGATTCGTAATCTTTCGCTATTCGTACCTTCGCATCATGAAAAAAATCCGTGTTGCTATCAACGGCTTTGGCCGTATCGGCAGAATGACTACCCGCGTTCTCCTCGAAAGAAATAATATTGAGCTTGTTGCCATCAATGACCTTACTGATACAAAAACGCTTGCGCATCTTTTTAAATATGATTCTGTTCACCGGGCTTTTAACGGGACAGTGACTGCTGAAACGGATCATCTATATATTAATGGTCAGCAGATAAAAGTAACAGCACAAAAAAATCCGGCAGATCTTCCCTGGCATACGATGGATATTGATGTCGTAATTGAATGTACAGGAAGATTTACAGATTTTGAAAGTGCCAGAGCACACCTTACTGCCGGCGCAAAAAAAGTGCTTTTATCGGCTCCTTCGAAAGGCAAGGATGACATGAAAACAATTGTGATTGGTGTGAATGATCACATGCTGAAAGGCGATGAAAAAATAGTTTCAAACGCATCCTGTACCAC
>JBDTTM010000361.1:0-4427 GCA_039930605.1 Bacteroidota bacterium | reverse complement strand
AATTACCTGGTTTTCAAATCCGCATCTATCAGTAGGGATTGCAAAAGCTGTTCTTGAAAAAATCTGCTTCTAACTCCGAAGAGGTTTAAACTTCTTCGGGGTTTCTAAATACATGTCCCGAAAATTACCTGGTTTACAAATCCGCATCTATCAGTAGGGATTGCATAACCTGTTCTTAAAAAAATCTGCTTCTAACTCCGAAGAGGTTAAAACTTCTTCGGGGTTTCTATATACGAGTCCCGAAAATTACCTGGTTTTCAAATCCGCATCTATCAGTAGGGATTGCAAAAGCTGTTCTTGAAAAAATCTGCTTCTAACTCCGAAGAGGTTTAAACTTCTTCGGGGTTTCTAAATACATGTCCCGAAAATTACCTGGTTTACAAATCCGCATCTATCAGTAGGGATTGCATAACCTGTTCTTAAAAAAATCTGCTTCTAACTCCGAAGAGGTTTAAACTCCTTCGGGGTTTCTATATACATGTCCCGAAAATTACCTGGTTTTCAAATCCGCACCTAACAGTAGGGATTGCAAACCTTTTCTTAAAAAAATCTGTTTGTAAAAGTCAGGCACGAATTGGTGAATTATTTTTATTCAGAAGTAGAAAAGCATCAGAGAAGCTGCCATGAGACTGTGGCTTTGTAAAAATAACCCCGGCTTTAAGACACCTGCCTACCGGCCTTGCTCCGCACGCTGTCGCTGAAGCCTTAGCGGCGGCCCAAGCTTTGCGAAGGCGAAGTAGGTAGAGGACGGACGTAAATCAGCGCTTTTCAGCTCCTCTCCAATTTTTAAGACTAAGGTATTTTCAGAAAATTAAGATGGTGGTACTGTCTGATTTTTTAAATAGCAGGCTTGCCACTAAGGCACGTAGACTTGCTGTGCTGAACCTTTGCTAAGGCGAGTCACAATGACTCTTAACATTTCTTCGTGTCTTTGAGACTTGGTGGCAATATTTTCAGTCACAAGTTGAAAAACTAATTTCAAACAAAAAAAAATGTATCAGCTTGATACAATTCTGAAAAGAACCTTTCTTACTATATTTACCACAATGAATTACAAGTTGGTTGAATTTTATGAAACGGATCCGGAAAAGCAGGAAATCCTCATTGCTTACCTGGCGGAAGCGGGTTTTGAAATGTTTGAAGAGTCTGAACAAGGGTTGACAGCATTTATCCAGGAAAATAATTTTGATGAGGCGAAATTGGAGGAAGAAGTGATTTCCAGGTTTACGGAAATCAGTTATTCCATTTCACGGATTGAGCAGCAGAACTGGAATGAAGTCTGGGAAAAGAATTTTGAGCCAATGCAGATCGGAGATGTTTTTATCCGCGCTCCATTTCACGAAAGCAGGACTGGGGTGAAATATGAACTGATCATCGAGCCAAAGATGTCATTTGGAACCGGACATCATGCAACCACATCGCTGATGATACTCCAAATGCTGAAGACAGACTTCAATGGAAAAACAGTTCTCGATATGGGCTGCGGAACTTCTCTACTCGCAATTCTTGCATCAAAATTAGGAGCAAAAAATATCGTTGCAATTGACATTGATGAATGGGCAGTAGAAAATTCAATTGAGAATTGCGGACGAAATAATGTGAATAATGTAGAAGTGGTCAGGGGAGATGCTGCGGCCATTAACGGCAGGCAATTCGATTTTGTATTGGCAAATATCAACCGCAATGTGCTGCTGGAAGATATGAAGATGTATGCTTCATCTATACATCCAGGAGGACAAATCCTTTTCAGCGGGTTTTATGAAACGGATCAAGCAGCTATTCAGAATGAAGCAGAGAAAAATGGGTTTTCACTCTTGAACGGTGATACGATGAACCAATGGGCCGTCCTTCGGTTTTCTAAAATTAGTTAGTGCCAGCAGTAATATCCCTTACGCTGATCCGAATACTGGATGTGCAAATTCGAAGTTTCGCAGTTTCGTAGATTCGTAGCGTTTCGCCATTCGGACCGTCGCACCATATCAACATTCATACGTTCATATTTAGAGGTTTCATCTTCTTTAGTTGCAAGGCATGCAGATACATTTGCGGCAACTTAGCCTCGAATGATTCCTGAAATAGTTTTGATGATCTGTTGGATCACTTGTATTGCCTGTGCTGTAATCCACCTTGGTTTTTACCTGTTTACTTTTACAAGGCTTTCATTATACAAACCCAATGAAGGTAAGGGTTCGAAACAACCTGTATCATTAATTATTTGCGCCAAAAATGAAATGAACAACCTCCGTAAGTTCTTGCCTGTATGGATGGAACAGGAATACCACGACTACGAAGTGATTGTTGTCAACGATTGCTCTTGGGATGAAACAGAGGAATTTTTGAAGGAAGAGAAAAAGAAATATCCGTTGCTGAAAGTGGTTACAATACCCGAACAGGATAAATACCGTCATGGAAAAAAGTTTGCCGTTGCACTTGGAATCAAAGCTGCAAAAAATGAAGTGCTCCTTTTCACGGATGCTGATTGCACGCCTGCCGGTAAAAACTGGATTGAATTGATGCAAGGCAGCTACGTGAATTCAACAGAAATTGTCCTGGGTTATGGCGCAACAACAAAGGAAAAGGGATTCCTTAACCGCATGATCCGTTTTGACGTATTCCAAATTGCCATGCAGTATTTTTCATTCGCGCTTGCAGGCAATGCATATATGGGAGTGGGGCGGAACCTTTCATATAAAAAAGAGATGTTTTTCCGGACGAAGGGATTTGCCAGGCACAATCATTTATTCAGCGGGGATGATGATCTTTTTGTAAATGAAAATGCAACAAGTACAAATACAACGGTGCAAATAAATCCGATGTCATTTACGTTTACAGAGGCGAAAAAGACTTTTGGTGACTGGCTGAAACAAAAGTCGCGGCACGGAACGACTTCAAAATATTACAAAGGCAAACATAAATTTCAGTTAGGCCTGTTGGGCATCAGTAATCTTATGTTCTTTCTGCTCTTGATAACTTTGTTGATACTTCGTTACGAGTGGAAGGCAGTGCTGTTACTTTATGGCATAAAATTGATGATGCAATGGATCGTGAGCTTTGGGGCTGCAAAAAGGCTCCATGAAAGGGATATATTGTGGCTTTATCCCTTGCATGAATTGCTATACACATTTCTTCAACCTGTATTCTATCTCTCTTCATTATTCACTAAACAACAAGTATGGAAGTAAATCCGAATTTATCAGAAAAGGCGCAGATCGATTTTAAATTAGTCGGTCACGCTATGAAGGGAGACCAGAAGGCCTATGCGGAGTTGATGCAGCGCTACAAAGACTCCATCTATTTTATGCTTTTGAAAATGGTGAATAACAGGGATGATGCTGATGACCTGACTATCGAAGCATTTGGTAAAGCATTTAAAAATCTTCATCAATACACACCTGATTATGCATTCAGCACCTGGCTTTTTAAAATTGCCACGAACAATTGCATTGACTTTATCAGGAGAAAAAGAAAAATGACATTCAGTATTGACCAGGGTATTGAAAGTGAAAACGGATCTGAAATGCAGTTTGAAATTAAATCGCCAACTCTCGATCCGGAGGAAAATATGATCAAAAGACAGAAGGCAGTGTTGATGCGTGAAGTCGTTGAAAAATTAAAACCCCGTTACCGCCGGCTCGTTGAACTGCGCTATTTCCAGGAACGCAGTTATGATGAAATTGCCACTGAGCTCCAGCTTCCGCTGGGAACGGTGAAAGCACAGCTTTTCAGGGCACGTGAATTCCTGTACCAGATTTTAAAGACGGATCAGGAAAAAATTTAATCGACGGAATGCCGTGCAACTTTGCTGCGAGGTTAAATTAATATTTTCGCTTAGAATTTCACCTGCCTTCTGCAGGCAGGCTAATTTACACGAATGATTATTGTAATGCATACATCGATTGGTGATAATTCCTTTATCCCGATAGCTATCGGGACGTGGCTAGATACTTCGCCACTCTGCTGTTTCATTTATTTCACTGGCAGGAATACTAATTTGTAAATGAATTCCGGCCCGGCACTTTTAAAGCATTATTTCTCCGGACTGACTGCATCACAAATCGTTCAGTTTGAAAAACTCCTTCCTCTTTATAGTGAATGGAATGAAAAGATCAATGTCATTTCAAGAAAAGATATTGAGCATTTGTATGAGCGTCATGTGCTGCACTCACTTGGAATTGCAAAAATAATTTCATTCGCTCCCGGAACAAACGTAATTGACGTAGGTACCGGAGGCGGCTTCCCCGGCATTCCGCTTGCCATTTATTTTCCTGAAGTAAAGTTTCACCTGGTTGATTCCATCGGAAAAAAAATTAAGGTCGTAAATGAAATTGTATCAGCGCTGCACTTAAATAATGTAACGGCTGAACACGGCAGGGTAGAAGGAGTCAACCGAGATTTTGATTTTGCAGTGAGTCGTGCTGTGGCGCCAT
>JBDTTM010000360.1:0-4444 GCA_039930605.1 Bacteroidota bacterium | reverse complement strand
GATTTGAGTGAAGAGCAAGATAAGTCAAAAGGCAAAAGTTAAAAGTCAGAAATTACAATCTGCTTATTTCCCGCCGCTTAGTTTCATCGTCCACTCCGAGCCATCAAGTCTATAGATTGTACCATTGAAAAGAAATTTGTTATCCGCAAAAGAACCTGTGCCGCCAACCAATGCATAAGCCCACGTGATGTGCATAGCAGTATCAATCTCAAAATTATAACCGTTAAGCAGCAAACAAAAATCTGACGGACCAAAGAGACTTTGCAAAGAAAAAAACTGAACGTATTTGTATGATTTCTCTGGGCCGTAACAATAGGAATCGCGGATGTCAAATGAATAAGTTTCGCCTTCATGCTGCGGTTGCAATGGATATTCATCCAGTCGCATTCCCCAGGCACCTTTGATATTATCACCCGGGAAAACACAATTATTTGAACCTGAACCGCCGGCATCGTAATTCACCGCATCAGGATTATTGCAATTGTCGTTTTCCTTTTTCTTACATGATGTAATGAGAAGGACTAAGAGAATAAAAATGGCTTGCTTATGAAAGATCGGTATCAACCCGGGTAAAAAAAAATTATTTTATAGCTTCCATGTCTTTAATTCCATCGAAGGTTGGTTGAATAACCCATTTGCCCTCTTTGTTAATCATGCCCCATTTATCACCCATCTTTGCCGCTGCAAATCCGTTTTTGAAATCACGTGTTGCATCAAATTGAGGTTGTATTACCCACACACCTTTGTTGTTATAGAATCCTTTCTTCACTCCCTTTTTTCCTTCCGCAAGCCCCTCGGAAAAGTCACCCCAGGTAATAGCATCCGTGACATACATCAGTTCACCTGCCTTGTTCACATAAGCCCAACGCTCCCCATTCTTTACACGGGCAAGTCCGCTTTCCTTGTCAAAATCTCTTCCACCGGCGAACTGGGGCTTGATCACCCACTCTCCCTTTGGATTAATGTAGCCGAGCAGCCCTCCGGGTTCTTTAGCCCATGCCAAACCGTTTTTAAAATACCCTACACTTTCATACTGAGGTTGAATGGCGACTTTGCCGCTCGTATTGATAAACCCAAGTCTTTTGTAGGAAGTTTTGAATGGAGCAAGACCTTCAGAAAAATCCTTCACTTCAATTACGCTCTCTGCCTCTACTGGAATTTCCTCGCCCTTTATATTCAGGACTACAAATTTTCCATCATTTTTTGCTGCAGCAAATCCATCGCAAAAATCATTTGCATCTTCGTACTTAGCAGCTATCGCAATCTTTCCATTTGTGTCAAAATAACCCCACTTTACACCTTGCTTTATTAAAGCCCGTCCGCTTTTAAAACCTTCCACATCCAGACCCAATCCATCACGCAACTTGAACTCTTTTATTTCGGTGTTCATTTTTTCTCCCTTCGTATTGATAAAAATATACTGGTGCTCTTTTGCATCGTAAATAGCTGCAAAGCCCTCAGAAGAAAATTTATAGCACCTAATATATTGGGCAGGAATAATAACCTCACCCTTCTGGTTTGCATATCCCCAAGACTTGCCCGCGGGCTTCACCTGGGTAAGATACGTCTGGGAATGAACAGGTAATGTGATGACCGAAACAAGAACGGCCAGGATTTGAATTATTTTTTTCATATGAGTTTGATAGTTATGTTTTACAGGACACAAATATATTTCATTTTTCATCTTTATGAGGAAAAATTTTTACCCTTTTTTAAATATAAAAAACACCGTCGGCAGTGTAAATGCTACATTAAGAAACCGGATACGATGAGCAGTAATATCGAAAGTGCAGCTTTGGAGTACACGCAGGGCTCGGATTAAAATTTATATGGCACGAACTCAAATTTGGAAACGACAATTTCATAATCGTTGAAATCGCTCGGGAAGTCTGCTTTGAAAAGCCATATATTCATGGAAAATTTTTCCATATTCTTTCTAAGTTTCTGGTGTGGCTTATAAATCCATTCGGCGTACTTTTCAAGTAACGTGGAGTCATTTCTTACCGTCACATAGCTTGAACAAAAAGTAACGCGGCCCTTTTTCCAGGATATCACATGCTTTGTGTTTCGTGTAAGATCAGTTTCATACCTGTGCACGTTTTCTGCAACCTCAAATGGCTGCAGTACATACTGGGAGTTCAGGTTTTTCTCAATGCCCCAGGTAGAAAATTCAATGTCAATTTCACGGTGGTGATTCAGGGAATCGTCATGGTCGTAGGTAAAAAAACCAACAACAAGATCTTTGTCCAGCTTTGCTGCATTTGATTCAAGCTGAAAAGTATACTTGCCATATCCGAGGCTTTCCACCAGCCGGGCCTCGGCACAATACCAACGGCCATTGCGGTGCGTCATCCTGATGTGCATCCTTCCCTGCTCATCTACCCAGATATTTTCCTTTCCACCGGCAAAAAAATTTCTTCCGGGTCCTGTATGCCGTTCATTGCTTTCCTTTGTCACCCATTTATAGCCGGAAAAGAGCAGCGTATCTCCGGCTGAGTAAAAATCGGTTGCGAATGCAATTGGTGAAATATTTTCCAATGGTGGTGTAAAAGATTGCATGAAAAAAAACAAAGCCAGCATGACTATTCCATCAGCTGATGCCATGTACCATTTATTTTTTTTATTATATTTCTTCAATTCTTATTTGCTGTTAGCCTGGTTGCGAGCGTGGGTGAAACCTGATAATTGCTGAACGAAGAAAATCACGGTCCAGGTGCGTGTATATCTCAGTGGTGGTTATACTTTCATGTCCGAGCATTTCCTGTACCGCCCGCAGGTCAGCACCTCCTTCAATCAGGTGTGTGGCAAAAGAGTGACGGAAGGTATGCGGACTGATTGATTTCTTCAGGTTGATTTTCTCAGCAAGCCGTTTGATGATAGTAAAGATCATGACACGCGAAAGTTTTGTTCCCCTGTTATTTAGAAACACAATGTCTTCACTCCCTGTTTGAATCGTATACATTGCGCGGACTTCTGTGATATAAATGCGTAATAATTTTATTGCAACATTCCCAATGGGCACCAGTCGTTCCTTATCCCCCTTGCCCAGTACTTTTACAAATCCAATTTCAAGGTGCAGGTTAGAAAGTTTCAGGTTCACCAGTTCAGTCACCCGCAACCCGCAGCTATATAACGTTTCAAGCATTGCTTTATTTCTGGTCCCTTCCCTGCTGCTTAAGTCAATGGCACCAATCAGGTTATTGATATCTTCTACTGTGAGTATATCAGGCAACTTCCTTCCCAGCCGTGGCGATTCAAGCAATTGGGATGGATCATTTACAATCAGGTTTTCCATCACCAGATATTTAAAGAACGCTTTTATTCCACTGATGATACGCGCCTGACTGGCAGCACTCATTCCCAGTTCATTAATCCATGCAATAAACTCCTGCAGGTGATTCAGCTTCATCTCTGCCGGCGGTATTTTCAACTGCTGAACTTCAAGAAACCTGTCGAGTAAACCGATGTCGTGCAAATATGCATCAACGCTGTTTTGACTCAGCGATTTCTCTAATTTCAAATAACTTTTGAATCCTTTGATATACCCTTGCCACGACATCAGGAAATGAACAAACTAATATTGCACAAGTTGCGTACATTCAGGACACTGGACGCCAAAGGCCAAAAGATTTATACACAGAATGGTTTGGATAAGATGGCCATGGTCCTTTTTGAAAGATCCATCACTACGTTCGGGATGACAGACATACTTATCGTAATTGGCGGAAGGGGAAATCTATTTTTAGAAGAAGACTTTTGACTTCCGCCTTTGATATTTCATTGACTTGTCATCCCTATCCCGAAGTTTCAGGAGAGGGATCTCTAAAATACTAACTGACCCATTACCAATAAAAAGGGTTTAATTGCGAATTAAATTGGAGTGATAAAGTAGCCATGAATCAGCAGGTAAGAATTTGATGAATTATTATTTAATGGCTGATGAATTGAATAAAAAGGGACAGGTGCAGCTTAATTTTTTGCCACGAAGACAGGAAGACACCAAGAAACACGAGTTATTAAAGAAAGAATATTTGTTCGGGTTCAAATTGCAACGCCAACAATAAAATAGGTTAATTTGCGATATGAAGATCATCATCATTAACGGACCCAACCTGAACCTGCTCGGCAAGCGGGAACCGGATGTATATGGCTCAAAGGATTTTGAAAGCTATTACGCTGAATTGAAATCAAAATATCCTGCCTTCACATTTGAATATTTCCAAAGCAATGTAGAAGGAGAAATCATCAACAAATTACATGAAACAGGATTCAGCTACGATGGAATCATTTTGAATGCAGGAGGATATACGCATACATCTGTTGCCATTGCTGATGCTGTAGCCGCGATTAAATCCCAGGTGATTGAAGTTCATATTTCGAATATTCATGCAAGGGAAGAATACAGGCATGTTTCATTGATAGCGAAGAATTGTAAAGGGGTGAT
>JBDTTM010000359.1:0-4453 GCA_039930605.1 Bacteroidota bacterium | reverse complement strand
AGCAGAGGAAAAGACTATACCTGTCACATAAATGCTACACTTGTCATCAGTTGTCACCGCAACCGGTTGATCGCGATTCATTCCTGCACTAGTAAAAGTACGCTTCCATATTGGATACCCTGTACTATCCATCTTAGAGATTAAAATATCTGCACCACTCGTGCTGTCATCAATTGTGACACCAACAGAGATGATGTTGCTACTATCATCCTGTACAATAGGAATAACTGTGAGCGTATCGGAAATTCCTGCGTAATCAATCCAGTCAGCGAGTATTGCCGGTGTCGATTGCGGATATGCCTGAAAAAAAGAACAACATAACACAAATGCGAGGGAGAAGATAATGGTTTTCATTTTATGAGTTTTAAGTTTTTGAATTTCTCTTAATTCAACCTATAAAAAAAATGACAATTTATTTAAGATGTTGTCATTAAAACCCGGTAAAGCCGCGAAATGAAAATCGCAGCTATGCCTGCAATCCAGGCAAAGCAATGCTTAGAGGCGATAATTTCATTCTAACATTAAAGTGCATGCCGAAAAATATTTTGCTATACCTTTTCATGACGTAGTTTGGAAGAACGAAGGTTAAAATTCATATTCACTTTTACAAGAAAAATGTAATTTATTTGGTGAATGATCTTTTTCGGTGTATCAAAGTTGATTATGCGATTCAGCTGTCGAAAATGATTTCGGGGTATTGATTCCTTATGAAATTACCCTGTTTCCTAAACCAAAAGGGGGCGTGTTTTACTGCTGTCAGGTCTTCGAATGCAGGTTTTTGTGCGGCTGTGAGACCTGACAGTTTAGAAAAGCTACCCGGTTATTTCCAAAGAACTTTTATAAAAGGACATTTTTCAATCAATGGTTTTTCCCATCTGTCATTCCCTGGTCCATCGCCACATCAACACTAACTGCCGGAACTATTTCAGGAGAAGAAAAAACGCATATCGGGCATGTGAGTGGTGAAATGAAGAAAGAACAGAGGCGCTAGACATTAGGCATTAGAATCAAGATGAAAGTAGTTCGATTGGAACGTGTTCGAAATAGTGACAATCACAATTACGTTATTTTTCGCTTCGGGTAATTCAAATCATTCTTCGCAAATCGTTTCTCTTCATTGCTTAATAAACTTCTTCGTTACACTACCGATTTCGTTTTCTAGTGTTACAAAATAAATACCTGAAGCAAGTTCGCGAATGTCTATTTCTTTACGAATGGTTTGGCTGGGGATGAATACACGAAATTGTTCACATCCTATTGCATCTGATGTTGTAAGAATGGCATCTTGCATTAAACGGGAAGAAAAAGAAACCGAAAGAAGGTAATTGGATGGGTTGGGGGCGAGATAATAATCCAGGGATGATTTTGAAAAATCAGAAACGCTTAACGGGCCACTATATTTTGCGATGTAATTAACCTGGATTGTGTCAACATATGCAAAGCCACCCCCTATGTATAATTCTCCATTAAAGAATTGTAAATCATATATGATAGGCGAGATAACTGAGGGTGTTACAGCTGCCCATTGAGTGCCATTCCATTTTGCAAGATTACCTGTTAAAACACCGCCAGCATATGTAAATGCACCTCCAACATACAATTCATCATTGTAAACAGACATGCATTGTATCCAACTATCCATGCCACCTCCAACATCTTCCCAACCAATGCCATTCCACTTCATGATGTGATTTCCTTCATTACCCTCCACTTGAGTAAAGTATCCACCGATGTACAATTCTCCTCTGTATACAGCAATTGAATGAACATTTCCAAAACCACCGCCTATCCTGTGACCCATTATCTGAAATTGACTTCCATCAAAATAAGCGATTCCAACTCTACTAACACTATCGAAAAAATTTCCGGCGATTATCAGTTGGCCATTGAAAAACGTGAAATCGTCAATGTGTCCGAAATAAGGTGCATTTAAACAATGCCAGTCTGTTCCATCCCAATAACTCAACACACTACAGGTATCATTTGCTAAATCGATAAAGTCTCCACTTGCCCACAAATTACCATTGAACTCATGAAATTTATGAATAAAACCTAAGGACCCATTGCCTAATGTGTCCCAATTCGTGCCATTAAATTTACCACCGTGTTGATAAGGATTATGCCATACAAAACCCCCATCTGAATAAATCTGATTTTGATATTTAGTGATGGTGAAATTATATTGAGAATAAAGAAGCCCATTGCCAAGAGAATCCCAATTACTTCCATCCCAAACAGTAATACCAATAGCTCTCAATGAATCAGCCTGAGAAAATGGACCTCCAGCATAAACTTTAGAATCAGTGCTGTCAATATAAATTGACTGAACATAATTATTTAAGCCACCCCCTAAAGCATACCAAGAGTTATTTCCGTAATTTGGGAAAGGAATAACAAAAATCAATATTGCAATGAATATATACTTCATTGTTTGATTATTTTTTCACTAACAGCGAATTTGTCACAGACAACTTCTAACACATAAACTCCTGGTAAATAGTCTGATAAATCAAGTATAATGGAATTTCCATTTTTATTTATTTTTCCAGATATGATAAGTTTACCTAAAATGTCAAACAGGCGATACATTCCTGATTCACTTGTATTCAAGCTAAAGGTAATAGTGCCATCGGTAGGGTTAGGATACAAATTTAATAAACCTATTGATTTTTGCAATTCATTTATTCCAACCGGTGGACTTAAATCAAACTTTGATACAAATCCATCGTGACAATTTTGACAGTTTGCGCTTGAAGCATTGCCCAATTGATAATATGCAGGCGGGTGTGGCATTTCAACTTGTGGGAAATCTTCAGTAGAACTGTTAATACAAGCACTTTGGGTACTGCCAATCAGAAATAGAGCATTTGATATTTTGGTAATATCAGTTGCAAAATCAATCTTGTTTCCTCCAATAAAAGAAGACCAAACCAACTGATTGCTCGAATTAAATTTCGCAATAAATGCATCTTTGATGTCAGGCGCTGTACTGTTTGGATTCACAGTGCTTTGATAATAATAGTCTAATGCAGAACACAAGGGGTATTCGCCACTGGTTGGCACATCGCAGAAAGTTGTAGAGGCATAATTTTGCGCACTTGAGCTACCTGCAATATATAAATTAAGATCTCTAGTATAAATAGAATTAATCTGCTCGGAACCATCGCCCCCCCAGAAGGTTTCCCAAGCCAATACTCCATTTCCAAATTCTGCTATAAAACCATCATTGGTAGTGGGTGCTGTTTGTTGATTATAGCATCCCGTGCAAGTTGGGAATGAAGGAAATCCCCCAGCTACGACTGAAGCAACTGACATATACACGGCATTTCCATATCCTGCCAAACTATGAATTCCAGGCAAATCATTACCACTGCCACCTATAAAGGTTGACCATTTTAATGCTAAATTATAATCAAATTTCGCGATAAATGCGTCAATATTAGCAGCTCCACTCGCATGGCTGTAGACCGTACCATCTGTAGAACACTGAGGGAAACCACCAGTAAATACCGCTGTTGTGCACGGAAAAGATTGATCATAACTAGAAGATTCCGTAAACCCATCAATATACAGATGGAAGCCGCCAGCCACATCATCATGCACAACTTGAATATCAGAGATATTGTCATCGTCAACTGTTCCGAAATAAGTACCCCAGCACGGTACTACACCTTGATCAAACTTAAAAATAACGCCTTCTCTATCGCTAGTGGAAAGAGAATGATTCCATGGTTGATTATAGCCGCTGCCAGAACAAGTTGAGAACATAGGAAAATCACTACCAAATGTATTTCCAGACATATAAATATCAGATGCAGGAAATGGGCCATAATTATTTATTGAAATAGCAGGGCTCACATCATTTTCGGTTGAACCAACATAATCAGCCCACAAAGGACTTCCTCCAGAACCTGAATTACTTCCATCAACCTTAACAATAAATAAGTCAGTAGTTCCAACTCCATGCAATTCTCCGCCCCAATATCCTGGAAGATGTGATGGATTTATTGACACTAGCCCAGTATTTGTATTTTGCGGAAGGTTATTGCTAGACGTAGTGCCAACAATATAAAGATTATTGTCATTGTCTATATCTATATCTGCTGCTATATCATTCCCTACACCACCATAAAATGTACCCCAATATACTTCGCTCGTAATTGCATCCATATTGAATACAAATGCTTCAAAAACGTTTGTATTCAGATTAGTCCCAGTTACAAACGGCAGAGTAGAAGACATGCTTGCCCCAGTAACATAGATGTTATTGGTTTGAAATGATGCAGTTGCATTCATCACATCATTTCCAGAACCACCCATATACATACTGTATGCAAGGTTTGCAATTGGTGAAGTTCCAGCCGGACAACTAAGGGATTTTGCACACTCCAACACCAGCGGCTTCCCATGATCATAACTACCCTGCAATATAAAACTCACATCGTCTCCATCA
>JBDTTM010000358.1:0-4454 GCA_039930605.1 Bacteroidota bacterium | reverse complement strand
GCCAATACCTCGTGCGGACGGATGACGGGAGGGTATTACTTTCGCGCATCCGTGGCAACCTGAGGTTGAAGGGTTTTGAAGCGACCAACCCGGTAACTGTCGGCGACAATGTGGAAGTGGAGGAGTCTGACGGGATGGGAATGATCACGGATCTTCACGACAGGAAGAATTATATTATAAGGAAATCTGTAAACCTGTCGAAGCAGATCCAGGTGATTGCGGCTAATCTAGACCTGGCGCTCGTAGTTGCTACACCGATTTCTCCGCGCACATCACTCGGGTTTATTGACCGGTTTCTTTCAACTGCCCAGGCATACAGTATTCCGGCTGGGATTGTATTCAACAAGTGTGATTTATATGATGAAACGGTTAATGCTTACGTGGATGAATTAAAAACACTTTATAAATCCATCGGCTATTCCTTTTTTATTGTCTCTTCGCTTGATGAAAATTCACTTGTCGATTTAAAAAATGAATTGAAGGACAACGTAAATCTTTTCAGTGGTCATTCCGGAGTGGGAAAATCTACCTTGATCAATACGCTTGTGCCAGGGATTAATTTAAGGACATCTGAAATTTCTTCTTACCAAAAGGGAATTCATACCACCACATTTGCAGAGATGCACCAATTACCTTTCGGAGGATTTATCATTGATACGCCGGGCATCCGTGAGTTCGGTACCATAGATTTTGATAAGTACGAAGTTTCTCATTTCTTTCCGGAGATATTCAGGAAGGGTAGAGAATGCAAGTTTGGGAATTGCCTGCATTTTAATGAAACGCAATGCGCAGTTCAGGATGCAGTAAGGAACAATGAAATCGCATTGTCGAGGTATGAGAGTTATGTGAGTATAATGATGAACCAGGATGTGTTTAAATGAAAAGCAAATCAGCCAATGTGCAGATGGGAAAATGTGCAAATGCGTAAATGGGATACGGAATGATTTAGGATTTCATCTAATCAACAAATTAACCAGTCAACTAACTGCCATTCAACAATGCGTATCGTAATTCAACGGGTCACTTCAGCTTCAGTAAAAATTTCCGGGGAAATAAAATCAGAGATCGGAAATGGATTGATGGTATTGCTTGGTATTGAAGAGGCCGATACCGACGAAGACATTTTATGGCTCTGCGGAAAAATTGCACGGTTGAGAGTATTTTCTGACCAGGCAGGCGTGATGAATTTATCTGTGATGGAAACGGGAGGAGAAGTTTTATTGATCAGCCAGTTTACTTTGCATGCAAGTACGCAGAAGGGCAACCGTCCCGGTTATATGAAGGCTGCAAAACCGGAAATTGCCATACCTGTATACAAGAAATTTATTTTCCAGCTGGAGAAGGAAACCGGCAAACAGGTTCATACAGGAGAATTTGGTGCAGACATGAAAGTATCCCTCGTAAATGACGGACCGGTTACTATTTTTATAGATTCCAAAAACAAAGAATGATGGGCATAAATGATGCACAGAAAAAAGTTGACCGCTGGATTAAAAAGCATGGCGTTCGTTATTTCAGTGAGCTGACGAATATGGCTATGCTCACGGAAGAAGTGGGGGAGGTAGCCCGGATTATGTCGCGCACTTATGGAGAGCAGTCCTTCAAAAAATCAGACAAAGATAGAAAGCTGGAGGATGAACTGTCTGATGTATTGTTCGTGCTTATCTGTATTGCAAACCAGACGGGGATTGATCTGGAGAAAGCATTTAAAAAAAATCTTATTAAGAAAACAAAACGTGATTCAGGCCGCCACAAAAAGAATAAAAAACTTGTTGGAGAAAGTGAATAGGGAAGTGATTAAGTGATTAAGTGATGAAGTGACAAAGTGATGAAGTAATAAAGTGATGAAGTAAATCCGTGGAAAGACTCCCTTGCTATTAATATCCAATTCGCCTCATCGCCAATTTACATACCTTTGCAAAGATGAAATTCCGAATTACCCTGGTCTGTCTGGTGTTTTCATTTCACGCTTCCTTCTCACAGAAGAGCGTCAAAGATTCCTGTATATCCTTCACCATACTGGGTGCATCGTTTCAATACCAGGTTCCGGGCGGTGATATGGCAAAACGGTTTGGGGATAACTTTAATGCTGGCGGATTTCTGAATTATAAATTCTCGAATAACTGGCTGATCGGGTTGGATGGGTATTTCCTGTTTGCAGATAAGATAAAGGAGAACAGCATACTTGACAATATTTCAACCAGTGACGGATTTATTATTGGCGAAAGCGGTGAATATGCAAAAGTGTATTTGTATGAACGCGGGTTTCAATTCGTATTGAAGGCCGGGAAAATATTTTCTGTTTTCGCACCAAATAAAAATTCCGGAATCATGTTTACTGCCGGTGCGGGATTTCTTCAGCATAAAATCCGGATTGATGTAGACAAGGACGATGTGCCCGAACTCACCAATGATTACAAAAAGGGATATGACCGGCTTACCAACGGACTTGCCATTACCGAAAATCTCAGCTACTTATACTGCTCAAATAAACGACTTCTCAATTTCAGTCTTGGCTTGGAGTTTACGCAGGCATTTACGCAAAACAGGCGCGACTATAATTTTGACCAGATGAAAAAAGACACACAAAAACGTATTGATCTTCTCTATGGAATTAAGCTGTGTTGGTTTTTCCCGCTGTACAGTCATGCGGCAACTTCCTTTTATTACTATTGATAATCAGGGATGATTTTCATTTACAACCTCGCCATACGCTTGTATGTTTTTGCTATCAGGTTGTCGGCAATTTTCGGAAATCAAAAAGCAAAACTTTGGATTGATGGCAGGAAAAACTGGCAGAAAAAAATAAGTGAAGTCCTTGTGCCCGGCGAAAAACGTGTTTGGTTTCACTGTTCTTCGCTTGGTGAATTTGAACAGGGCAGACCTGTGATGGAAAAACTGAAGACACAAAACCCGGGAATAAAAATTGTCCTCACTTTCTTTTCTCCTTCAGGATATGAGATCAGGAAAAACTATCCCGGCGCAGATTATATCTTTTATATGCCTGCAGATACAAGTTCCAATGCTTCATTATTTATTTCCCTGATCCAGCCACAAAAAGTATTTTTTACGAAGTATGAATACTGGCATCATTACTTCCACCGGTTGAAGCAAAGTGAAATTCCCCTTTATATGATCTCGGCTATTTTCAGGCCCGGTGACCGGTTCTTCAAATGGTATGGAGGATTTTTCAGGAATATGCTGAAATGCGTTGCACATTTTTTTGTTCAGAACGAAGAATCCAAATTACTGTTGAAAGAAGCCGGCTTTTCGAATTCAACAGTTGCAGGTGACACCCGTTTTGACAGGGTGGTAGAATTGGCGAAGCAGGCAAAGGAAATTCCGCTAGTGAAACTTTTCTGTTTGGAACGATCGGTACTTGTGGCAGGAAGTACATGGAATGCCGATGAAAAAATCCTTGTCAATACTTTGAAGGATTTGAGAGGAAGCATCAAACTGATCATCGCACCGCATGAAATTAATGCTGCAAGAATTGAAGAGGTTCTGAAAACTTTTTCCGGTTTTAAAGTGATTCAATTCACGAAAGCCGAAAATGAAGATATGTCTGCTTATGACATCCTGTTGATCGACAACATTGGCATGTTATCATCGCTTTATCGCTATGGCAAATTTGCTTATGTAGGTGGAGGATTTTCCAGCGGGATTCACAATACCCTGGAAGCAGCGGTGTATGGCATTCCGGTTCTTTTCGGTCCCAACTACATGAAATTCAATGAAGCAAAGGAATTACTTGAATGTGGAGGCGCATATTCTATTAATTCTGATGCAGATATAACGTCAATAATTCAAAAATTTAGTATGAATGAGGCAGCCAGGAGCAGGAGTGGCGCAGCAGGAAAGTCTTATGTGGATTCCAAAGCGGGAGCAACTGATTTGATACTGAGGAAGTTTTCTGCTTAGAACATAGTTTGATAATTATTTTCGAAATTGAATGATTCCTGTATATTTGCCGTCCCAAAAAATAAAAGCGGATGTAGCTCACAGTGACATCCGAAGCCTTGGCGAAGGGTGTTTGAATTTGTTTTTTTTTGGGGTTAATAAAATAATCACCTTCGTGCTTTGCACTTCGGTGACTAAAAGCGGATGTAGCTCATTTGGTAGAGCGCGACCTTGCCAAGGTCGAGGTGGCCGGTTCGAGCCCGGTCATCCGCTCGATTTGAATAGGATGACTCAAGGGCGAGAAGTTTATCGACCGGAACGAAGTGTAGGTTGAAGCCCGGTCATCCGCTCAGTAAATTAGCCAGCGGCAGTAAGCAGTCAGGAGTATGATACTGTATACTGCCGCTGTCGACTTTATTTCCTGCCTGGGTGGTGGAACTGGTAGACACGCAGGACTTAAAATCCTGTGGCAGCGATGCCGTGGCGGTTCGATTCCGCTCCCGGGTACTAACGTTAAAAGCCTTGATAGCCGCGCTATTGAGGCTTTTTCCTTA
>JBDTTM010000357.1:0-4465 GCA_039930605.1 Bacteroidota bacterium | reverse complement strand
AGGTCAGATGCAATGGTTTGCTCAGCGTGCAGACCGCATTTTGTTGCATGCATACAGAACAAATGATGTTGACGTGTATTCATATTCCCGTACCAGGTTGTCAGATGCAGCATCAATCAATTCTTCGGTGAAAATTATTCCAATTTTCTCAAGCGAATCTGCATTTATGGGCCCGTGGTTGTCAACACATCCAATCACATTGCCATACGTTACTTATTCTCTTGGATTGACTGCAGAATTATCGAGCTGGAAACAATATATCAGCCTGCAGGGCTATCACTGGTTTAAATATACTACAATGCCTGCTACTACAACTGTAGCTGCTTCGGTATCTGCGGGAGGACCAACAACTTTTTGTACTGGCGGCAATGTTGTGCTTACAGCAAATTCCGGAACAGGACAAACCTACCAATGGACTAAAAATGCTTCGAATATCAGCGGTGCGACCAGCATCAGTTACACAGCCTCCACTTCCGGTGCTTTTGCTGTAAAGGTGACGAAATCCGGAACTACGGCAACTTCGGCGTCAATAGCAGTAACCGTTTCAAGTACTATTACGGCTCCAACCATCAACGCAAGTGGTCCTGTTTCATTTTGCCCGGGGGGCAGCGTGGTTCTGAGTTCCAGCAGTTCAACAGGTAACCATTGGTCTAACAATGCAACAACACAATCTATTACAGTGAGTACTGCAGGAAGTTATTCCGTTACAGTTACGTTAGGAACATGCAGCGCAACTTCAACACCAACAGTCGTATCAACTACAACCACACCGGTAACACCCAGCATCACTGCCAGCGGATCAACTAGTCTATGTCCGGGAATAGGAATTACGCTAGCTTCTTCTGCGACCACATCAGGCACCTATGTCTGGTCAACAGGTGAATCTACGCGTTCTATTGCAGTGAAAGCTGCAGGTACTTATTGGGTACGCACCGGAACTACGACTTGCTATTCACAATCTCCGAATAAAGTTATCACGATGCTTACTGCTCCTTCAACACCGACAATTTCTGCAAACGGGTCGACTAATATCGGTTCAAGTGGAAGTGTTACATTAACCTCTACCTCTGCTTCTGCATATTCATGGATTGATGGAACAAGCACACGATCAATTGTTGCAAACACAGCGGGTAATTACCGCGTTACTGTTACAGGAACGAATGGATGCAAATCAACTTCTGCACCTAAACTGGTAACTTCAAGCACCTGTACCCCGCCAGCTGTTCCTACTATTTCTTCTTCAAGTACAACCAATATTTTGGTAAACGGATTTAATATCACATTGACTGCAAGCAACACCACAGGTGGCTGGTTATGGTCAAATGGTGCAACGACCCGTGCCATAACCGTGACCACAGCCGGAACTTATAGTGTAAAGGCTTTCAGTTCGGGCAATTGTTATTCAATTTCTCTCCCGGTTACCGTTTTATTAATTTATCGTTTTCGTGAGGCGGGTGTATCAGATGTGAATAATAATCTTTCTGATCTCGTAGCATTTCCGAATCCATCCAATGGGCAATTCCAGGTATCATTTACTTGTGAAAAGGAACAAACATGTATGGTCAATATTTATGATCTTTCAGGCAGAATGGTTATGGAAAAGAATATTTCTGCTGTTACAGGAAATAACCTGGTAGAAATGAATTCCACTTCACTTACTTCGGGAATGTACCTCATGCGTTTATCAGGTGATGGCATCAACGCACAATTAAGGTTGTCGATTACAGAATAAAAAGATTTGATATTTAATAAGAGCTGCTCCAAAAGGGCAGCTTTTTTTTTACCTGTTGCAGATATCTTTGTAAGCACAATAGATACACCGGTTTTCGTCTTCAGTTTGCTTAAATGGAATTGCAGGATTAAATATTTCAAGCAGCAAATTCCTTGTGAGGTTAAAAAATTCTGTAAACTGTTCATGGGTGATCACATTCCCATCATTGATGTAGCCGATTCCTTCAGATAATTTTCTCAGACGGAACAAACCTGCCTTCACATGAGTACTTCTTTCTCTTCGTTTTAAAAGCATCGCATAAAAAAATGTCTGGAACTGTTCTTTGTACTCCGGCGAAGTAAAAAGTGAAGCAATGTCCTTTGCTTTTCTTGAGTCAGGCGCCCCTGTTTTATAATCCACAACTCTTAGGTAATCTTCAACTACGTCCACCCTGTCAATAATTCCATATAGATGAACCTGCTTTCCGGATTCAATCTGCATTCCCATTGCGAATTCTTCTTCCAGGTATTTAATGGTTAGCAGGTCCTTAGCGTCAAAGTCCAGAATCTTTCTGATCAGCTCTATCAATACATTCCGCATCAGGATATTTTTTCCTTCCAGCGCCTCTACATCACCGAATTCCTTTCGGATCGCTTCATCAACAGCCTTTTCAGCAAGCGAAGCAATTTTTTCAAAATCACTTTTCGTAATTGTTTTCATCGGAAGGTAAAGGGAATGCATGGCTTCATGCAGAATTGTTCCGAGCATACCTCCTTCAATAAATTCATCCTGTTCGTCAGGTTCTTTTAATTTGGCGACATATTGAAAATAAAATCGCAACGGACAGGCGATGTATGTTGCAAGTGCAGAAGCAGAAAATTTCTTTGAGAATTTCAGCGGAGTCGTTAACGGTTCATAATACCTGTTCAATTCCTTCATCACTTCTTCTGTCTTGGTGATTTCAACCGTTGGTGCTGTGATTTCATTCACCCGAACGGTCACGTTCCTGTGAATGAGTTTGATGCCGGGATTTCGCTGGACAAGTTCATTTTCAACCTGGAGCAGGAAGCGGCTTTTTTCTCCACCTGAAAAATTTTTGACTTCTGTATTATAGATAAAATAAATATTCTTAGCCCGCTGAAGGAGCCTGTAAAAATGGTATGCAGCAATGGCATTGTGTGCTTCAAAAGTCGGCAGGCCAAAAGCTCTCCTGATCGTGTAAGGAATAAAAGAAGGATGGTGGCTGGCAGGCGGAAGTATGTCCTCATTCAAGGAGAGGATGATAAGGTTTTCAAAATCGAGCACACGCGTTTCCAGGAATCCCATTACCTGCAAACCTTTCAACGGCTCTCCTGTAAATGGTATCCGGGTTGACCGGATCACTTCATTGAACAGGCTCCTGAATGTCTCAACAGAAATTTCTTCGGAATATTTTTTTAGAATTTCTTCCAGCTTTTTAAACCGCGTATAAAAATAGTAGACATATTCCTTTTCGATGGATTGAATACCGCTGTTATTATTCCTGATGGCATCTATCAATAAAGAAAAAAAAGCGTTGAAGTATTCAATGGCTTCTTCCAATGAATTATAGCCTTTAAATAAAATACGCATGGAAGCTGAAGTTTTGCCCCCTGTTAGTTCAGCTTGCGTAAGTCTGATTACCGGCTTTGCCCTGAATTGATCCAGCCATTTGTTGATTCCAACAGGATCTGTAAACTGGATATAAGGATGGGAGAGCAGCGATATTACCGGTTTGAAATAAAACGAATGTTGTTTGAAAGATTTTTGCAGATTAAATAATGATTCCGTCAGGTTGAAAAGCGGAGAGGCGCTCAGCGGGTACCCCATCGTCACGTTTACGTCTTCTACATGTGCCGGTAATGCATACAATACAGGCATCAAAAGTTGCTCGTCCGGCAATACAACGGCCGTGCGATTCATAACCAATGGATCGTGTGGCAATTCATGAATAATCTGGCCTGCAGTCTTGGCTTGCAGAACCTGCAGCGGCACACCAATCATTTCAATTTTCTTCTCCTCCTTTACCAAAAAGTCCTGCTTCCAGGAATACTTACCGTCGATTAATGAATTCTTCCTGATGAAAAAGCCGGCCTCCTGACGAGGATCATCTGTATAGTAACTGTCAGCATCAAAATATACACTGGCAATTTTATTCTCCTGGAAATGCCTGATGATCTTTTCTTCAGCATTCGACAGGGAATAAAAGCCGGCAAATACGTGGTGGCTGAATTCCGAACGGATGGACCCATTCGCAAGTCCTTCTGCAACTGCCCTCACTGCCAAGCCTTCATAAACCATGTTCTTTGCTTTGACAATTTCAACAAATGCTGAATAAATTTTTTCCAGGTGCTTCCAGCTTGCATAAAATGCTTTGCGAATGGCACCCTGCTCCTTATCGAAAAATATTTTCCAGAATTCCTTGATGCGGTTCATGTCCTCCTCCGCCAGTTCAAACTGCTCATCAATGGCTTTTAAATCGGTGATGGAAGAAAATAATTTTTTTCCGTCAGCGAGCGCGCTATCCACATCATTAAAATCCTTGAGCAGCATCACACCCCAGGGATAAAATTTATCAAAAGTTTCTCCAGGAAAATACACTTTGTAAACCTGGTACAACTCAAAAATCAGGTCCAGGTCATCTCCCGGTTGATAAGGAGAAAGTGATTGTACAAAGTCCTCGATGGAAAATACCACCGGCGACCATGCGGGGGCTGTCAACCTCGCACTATATCG
>JBDTTM010000356.1:0-4470 GCA_039930605.1 Bacteroidota bacterium | reverse complement strand
TTAAGAAGATTGTTTTTGTTTACAAAACACTCCCAAATCATAAAGATGAGAAGGCGCACGTGGAAATATGGGGATTAAAAACAAATACAGACAAAAAATAATTTCCCTCTTGCCCTACATTAGGGTTAATACAGATTAAGTATTGTAATCAAGCAAAACAGACTGTTTTAACAGAAAGTTTATCCAGATTGGGGTTTAAGCGCCTATCTGTAGAGGGGCAAGAGTTGGCATAGCGTTTTCGTTTTTTAATAGGTCTTCAACCAATCCCAATAACTCTTCTGCATCAGCAGTATTTGCATTCAGTTGCTCAGAAGACATCGCAAAGTTTTTGGCAAAGAATACAAGTTCATATTCAGTAAAGCTAAGTACTGCCTCGACAGTTTTCCCTTCTTTATGGCATGCGCATACCATTATTTGGCATCCAGCAATTACGAATTTACCACATCTGTCTTTTATCCAATACTCGGTGTCTCCGTATGAAGAGACACCAATTAAAATGTCGTTCTTTTTCAAGATCACAAAGAAATCTTTGCTATTTTTCCTCGCCTTATCCTTTATGGTTTGAAATCCATTTTTCCTCATCATGTGAAACAGCAGTCCAATGGTTATTGACTTTCCGCTGTTCTGGTCGCCCTGTAATGCAATAATTGATTTTTTCATAATTGTGATTCTTGTTGAAATGTTTTAGCTGCTACCTCATCGAGAAGTAAAAGTGTTCTTCCAAATCCCTCCAGAGTAGTCTTAATATGTTCTTTATAAACATCCGGTAATGCACGTTTTTCCCTTAGAATGGTTTCTATCTGCTCGCGATCCCCGGAACTGTTGAGATGAGCATATTTAAACTGCGTGTCCGATGAGATATAATGCGCTACATTTTTACGAATTTTATTTAATTCTCTGTATTCACCTTCTTTAAAGTTAATCAACCATTTATAATTTTCTGAATCACGCAACTCCGTTGGAATTAAATCAAGTGCAGTTCCAAAATAAACTTTGTGCTCTTCCAAACGACCTGGAAAAAAGGAAGCAATTAAATCTCCAATTCTATCCCAATATTTGTAGACGCTCTCACTCACTACATCAGCATACATGTTGAAACGCTTAGCTTCCAGATTTTGATTGTTAGGGTAAACCATTCGATCATAAAATATAAAACCAGCTTCAATAGGATCATTTATGAAATCTTTATAGAGATATAGGTGCGCAGTGAAGTACAGTATTTCATCGGAAAGAAAAATTAGATCATCGAAGTTCTTCAAATAGTCATATGAGTGCTGATGTTTAAGGGTACTCTTTTGAGTTATTTCACTATACCATAAAATAATTTGCCTACCATTCAAAATAAATTCATCTTCAGATTTCAACCCTCTTAAGCATTCCAAATCATGTTCATTGTAAATTTCCAAAACAGATTCCTGTATATCTCGTATCAGTTTCCGCTTTTCCATATTTCAGTGTTTTTAATTTTGAATGATTCAGTTGTTCAGACAACTAAAGATTGAATTGCAAAGAATATCTTTGAGAGGGACCATCGCAAATTAAAATCGCTCCTTCCAGAATATCATTTCCAACTATTAAGGGGTAATGAGGTAAGCCCTCCTTAAGTCTGTCTTCAATAACTTTTGTGTCATCGATTGTACGGAGAGTATAGAATATATAGTCGAATAATACTCCGCTGGCTGTAAGTCCAGGAAACCGAAGGCAGCATTTCAGAATTCGGATTCCTGATGTAGTAGTAGTGGCAGCTCTGCCTTTGATAGTAAAGTTTTTATACAACTCCAAAATTTGCTCAGGCACTACACTCTTGGAAATGTGCGTAACTGAGGCACCGGTGTCCAGAAAAGCTTTCATTGGAAAATATTCTGTCCAAGAATCTTCAGTTGCAGACAAAGAAAATTTTATCTGGACATCAATTTCTAATACTCTGTTTGAGGCGCTGAAGCTTCCTAAATGCACATATTCTACGGGCATATATTGTAAATGATAAGTTACAAGCAAATTATTAGTTACAAGCATACGTATTTTTTTTTAGTTTTTTAATACTCTACAGCGAATTTGTCTTTTAATGGGCTTAAAAAGTAGCAACTAAGACATGAAAATAAACAATAATTAAAAATTTTCTGTTTTGCAATTCAACGCTAAAAATTGCTTTCTTTGAAGGGTAATTGTAAGCAAACAAAAATTAGAGATAAAAAAACCTGGATTGATATTGCGTTGACAGTTTCTTGATCAGAAATCCGCGAAACTTCTATGTCCTCAAGAATAAGTGTAACGCTCGCGTAAAGGCGCGGGCTTAGCTTATTTGAGGACGAGTTCTTAGCCGAACTACTGCTCAGATGGTTGCTCTCTTTCACTATCTGATGGTTGAAAAAAATTAAATTCATCATACTTCAAAAATTCAGGGGAAACCCTAATGCTTATGTAGAGAACAATAATTTATTTTACATTATTAACTCCTAACTCAAACGACAATGAAAACACCCCACTCTCTTTGTATTCTTTTTGTCCTTCTCTCTTGTAATATCAGTTTTGCTCAACTAACGCCTGCTATCATTACTGACTGGACTGACTACGCTGGTATCAGCGACACACTCACTGTAATTCCAGTTGTAAAAGACGACAGTGCAAATGTCATTTCAGTCGGAGTTATGATGATGAAACTACAGGAGCAGACATTTTAATTTGCAAAGTAGACAGTGATGGAAATGATGTTTTCAAAAAAACTTTCTCAAGCACTGGATTCAACCGTGATCAGCCAGTTTCGGTAACCGTTGACGACCGCACAGATATTTATATAGCAGGTGTGGTTTATTCGTCTTCAACAAATTTTGATTGGATTATTATAAAGTATGGTCATGATGGAACTCTTCTTTGGACATATACGCTCAACGGCACATCAAATAATTATGATGCCCCCGCAGCAATCAAAACCAAAAACAATTTTGTGTATGTAACAGGTGAGATTCAAGATTCTGTTACACTATTAAATTTTGAAACGATTCAGTTAAACAGAAATACTGGTGGCTTAAATTGGAAACGTCAATACAATTTTCATAACCTTTATGATATTGCTTTTGCAATGGATGTTTCAGTTGGTGGGAGTGTTACAATCGCAGGCGCAAGTCAAGACAATCTTACGAAATGGGATTATTGCTCAATTAAATATGATTCGACAGGTCTTGCTATCGATACTACACGCATTGGCGGAACTACTAATAGCTTTGACCGCCCTACAGCAGTAAAATGTGATAGGTTCGGAAATTTCTATATAACAGGCGCTGCATCAGACTCAGGAGCAAGCTTCAATGTACGAACTGCAAAAGTGGACTCTTCTGGAAACTTGATGTGGACTGTTGATTTCGGAACAAATGGAAGCGATGATGAAGGAAATGATCTCATTGTAGACGACAGCGGTTACGTGTATGTGTGCGGTAAAAGTTTTGTAAGCAGCATTAGAAAGATGGATTACCTTCTACTGAAATACAATAATAACGGAACACAACAATATTATAGATTAACGGATGCAGACAGTGCGGATGATGAAGCGCGAAAAATGTGTTTCGACAATTATGGAAACATTATTATGACAGGAACTGCAATAAGAAACGGAAAAAAAGATATTCTTACACTTGCTTTTAATCAGATTGGTCCTCTTTGGAAAATTTATTTCAACGGTGAATTTGATGGAGATGACGAAGGAACGGGAATAACAGCGGATGCCAATGGAAATATTTTTGTTTCAGGTGAATCACAAATTACAGATAGTACCTATCAGCAAGTCACCATCAAATACAAAACAGATTATTTTCTTGTACCGCAGGACACAGTACCAGCTCCTTTTAATCTCCTGTTCTATCCAAATTTAGGTCAGATCATTGATACCGATATTAATTTACGAGATGATATTTATTATTATACAGTTAATCAATACCCGAAACTCTATTTTCATAAGGATACAGTTTCCTTTGTCTCTGTAAAGGTGGATGGCGATACTGCTACAACCGATACGATTGAACGTATTGCTATGAACTTTCAATCCGGTGTTTTACAAGACCCGTATACCAGTGATAAGGATGTGCATACAGACGATCAGGTATTAAATTATTTCCTTGGTCAGTGCCCTGATGGAATTACTGGAATTCAGGGAAGCCAAAGAATTATGTATAGCGAAGTATACTCCAAAACTGATGTAATATTTTTGAATAACAGTTCAGGGATGAAATTCCAGATTGTTATGTATCCTGGATCAGAACCACAGGCAGTCCTCCATTTTACTGGACAACAAAGCTTGCAGCTTATTAGCAGTTCTGATTTGCAAGTAAATGGAATGTCTGGTTCATTTAAATATGAACGCCCCTTAGTTTACCAGCTTGATGACGATGGTGTTCGTATTTCTCTGGGTTGGCTCGCTTCATACTATATAGATGGCGATGATGTGAGTTTTATAATGCCAGGGAGTTATGACCACGA
>JBDTTM010000355.1:0-4486 GCA_039930605.1 Bacteroidota bacterium | reverse complement strand
TCAGCAACATTCCAAAGAACGTAAAGGTTCTTAAAATATATGGTGGTTGTAGCTCTCCCGATAGCTATCGGGATGGAAGAGCATCAGCAACATTCCAAAGAACGTAAAGGTTCTTAAAATATATGGTGGTTGTAGCTCAGTTGGTTAGAGCATCAGATTGTGATTCTGAGGGTCGTGGGTTCGAGCCCCATCATCCACCCAGATTTAAAAGTAAAAGAGGTTGTCTCATTAGCAGGCAGCCTCTTTTGTTTTAAATAAGTTTATATTTTGATCAGGAAATAGTTCGCAATAGTAATTTGCATAGCCCTGAAAGGGCGGGATCAACAGCGAATGGCAACGCCATTCGTAGATAAGAGAACAACCATCGGAGCCCTGAAAGGGAGGTATCTACAAGCGAATGGCAACGCCATTCGTGGCAATAGAAAGCAACCATCAGAGCCCTGAAAGGGCGAAATAATTCTAATAAAATATACCATTCTTGTTCAATGCATTAATTATTTTTGAAGTTATATAATCAACAACCATGGGACAGTCATTGGTAAAAAACTACTTACATTTAGTATTCAGTACGAAACATCGCCAGCCCTTTATTAATCCACCTGTGGAAGAAGAACTTGATAGTTATTTGGGAGGCATCTGTAAAAACATGGAATGTCATCCGATAGAGATTGGTGGATTTACCTACCATGTACATATCCTTTGCATGCTCGCCAAAAAAATTGCGCTCATGAAGCTACTTGAAGAAGTCAAATCTCATTCATCAAAATGGATAAAAACAATGGGCGAAGCATATAAAAATTTCTACTGGCAGGATGGTTATGGTGCGTTCTCAGTAAACCCATCAGAAGTTGATGCATTAATTTCATACATTAAGAATCAAAAAAAGCATCACAGTAAAAAAACATTTCAGGAGGAATACAAGGAATTCCTGAAAATGTATGAGGTTGAATATGACGAACGATACATTTTGGACTGATACCTGAGTGCGAAAATTAAATTACAAGCAACAGAGTTACTTTTTAATTCTAGGATGTAAACTCATATTCTATCGGATGGATGATTCAATCATAGCATTTAATCAAAATAAAAAAGATAAGAGGCTGTCACGGAATTCCCAGGCAGCCTCTCTATTACAGTTAAAATTTTTCTTCTGATTACAATCCCCTGTCAACTTTGTGATTGAGTTTAGGAACCATGCGTAGGTATACATAAATTGCTTTTGCTTCAGCATCAGTCAACATTTCGTAAGGAATCATTGGATTCCGAAGTGCAGGACCATTGGGAATAATCCCTGACCTCAGGGCCATGATAAATTCTTCTTCTGACCATTTACCAATGCCGGTTTCTTCATCAGGTGTGATGTTCATGGTAGTGACCTTTGTTCCTTCTGTACTGATCATCTCATTTCCACCGCCAAAAAATCCTTCAGATTTTTCCGGAAATTCTACATTCATTGTTTTGAAATCTTTCGAGTGACAGGTATAGCATTCAATCTGGTAAAGCACCAGGTATTTACCCCATTCAAGCTGATTGGAAGTATCCGGATCCGGAATTTCGTGTTCCGGATATTTGTAAGGCGCAAATGCAACAAGCGAAAGAAACTTGGAAAGGAAGGAAGGTTCTGATGGTGGATATTCAGATTTATCAGCCTGCACTTCCGGGCTATCGCTGCGGAGATACGCAACAACTGACCGCAGGTCTTCATCAGAAATATGCATCAATTTAGGCATGTATGGAGGAATAAACAGATTAGTCTTGGGATTAATTCCTGTGCGTATGAAATAAATCAATTCTGCATCGCTCCAGTTACCAATGCCGATCTCCGCATCATGCGTGATGTTTCTGGAATTAATTTTTCCAAATTCAGGTACCTCTGCCAAAGGCCTACCGGTTAGTTTATTTGTTTCACTGTTGAAATGGCAGTTACGGCAGAGCATGGCGGCAATGCGCTCACCGCGCGCTACACGAGCGGGAGTAATCTCAACTTTCGGAATGGCGGGAACATTGGCAGTGTAAGATCCTGTGCCACGGACAGAAATGTAAATGGCCAAAACAATAACTGCCAGAACCACAATTCCAAGTATGACACCGAGAATTTTCAATAATTTTTTCATGGTAGAGATTTTAAGGATTGAGTTATATTGATTATTATTTTGAATTTAAATGCAATTGTTCCATGGAAAATTTTCGAGTGAAATATATAAAAAAATAAAATCCAGGCCGGCACCACAACTGAGAATCTTATGAACCTGTTCTCATGAAAAATCAAAGGAGCTGCAACATGACGTTACAACTCCTTTATACACTAAACAGAAACCTAAACCGGATTATTTTTTAATCACGAGTTTGAACCTTGATTCGTTTACTTCTACAATATAAATGCCCGAACAAAAATTCCTGCAGTCTATCTCAGCGCTTTTGCGGGAAGTTATTTCAAGTTTGACATTGGAGTAAATTTCTTCTCCGAGCATATTGAAAACAGCAATGTTCAATGAGATTTCCCTTTCAGATTGAATAGAAAATTGCTCCTTTGCAGGATTGGGATAGATTGAAATCTGTTCGTTGTTGTTCACAGGTTCTATAGATGTGACATCCTGGTAACATAACAATGAATCACTAACCCCGGTATAATAATCAAATGGAACGTTGTTTACCTGGATATTGACATCAAAAGGAAAGGGTGTGACAGAATTAATAAACTCAGGATAAATAGCTGACAATGGTGAAGTAATAACAGGAATACTATGGCACGAAACCGGACCGAAAATTCCGTTGTTGCGTTTGGCAGAATAAAATCCTGTTGTCCCACTCATGTCAGCTCCGGATAAAATGTAATTACCGGATGTCAAAATGGAAGCATTGTACAGGATGAGCTGGCTCCCGGAAATTGTGGTGTCGCCCTGTACAACAGCATCTATAATGGTTCCGGTTGTATCTACGCGCATAAAGAATCCATAAAAGGAATTATTTGTTGTATAAGATTGTGTGGTTCCCATCAACAATAATTCATTGTTGATTGCATCATAATCGGCACCATATAGCCAGTCAATCAACCCACCACCATAAGTTCTCATCATCTGAACTGTTCCGGCGGAATCGATTTTGAAAACCTGGTAATCCATCAGGCCATGGTTAGCAGCACCGGCATAATCAGTATGGCCGGCAAGTAAAATGCTTCCTGATGGAAGTTCTTTTGCAAAAAGAATTTTACTTTGTTGCACTGACCCCGGATCATAATGAAATACTTTCGCCCATATCATATTGCCGAGTGAATCAAACCTGGCAACCGTAGGCAACACCTGCTCAAATCCCAGTGTTACGCTGCCAGTCAGCAGGATGTCGTGATTATTCAGTTCAGTAATAAATCCCGGTTCCATAGAAAGAAATGAATCGGACATTTTGCAGAGCGTGACATTTCCATTCTGAGAAGTTTTCATGATAAACGTATGCCAGTTACCCGTGGCGAAATCATAGTTATTTCCTGAGAATAAAAAATTGCCACTTGCGCATGTGTTTGCAGCCTTGAAAAACAGATCATTTCCGGGAAAAATATAGTTCCGCTGCCATACTACATTCAGTGCATTGTCTGTTTTTACAATGAAAGAAGTAAACAGGGGAGAAGCAGAAGTATCAGTGCTCCTTGTATAACCCGCCAGGTAAATATCATTGCCTTGCCTCATCACCTGCTTGCAGATATCATGGTACACAGGTTTTCCCATAACCAACTCATGTAAAATATTTCCACTGCTGTCTGTTTGAATAACTACAGATTCCGCATCACCCATTGCACCGATTGCTGCATTTCCCGCAATCAGCATGTAGGATGAATCATTGTTATTGAGAATACCTGCAACACCGTCATATGACATCACATCGTGGGTATAGCTTTTTTCAAATGAAAATGGCTGTGCTTTTGTCTTGTCTAAAAAGCCTACCAGGAAAATCAGGATTACAAAATGTAAAGATTTTACCATAGAATTGAAAAATGAATCATGTAAAATTAAGTTTGATGGATTCGCTTTCAAAAAAAATTTATTGGAAAAAGATACATCTCTAAGGCAGCGTTTTTGATCTGAAGGATGGTCTCTTTGGCACCTGAATTATTGAAAGAATGTAACAGGTGAAAGCACGTGGATGCATTTCAAACTCGAAAATGGCGCGAAGATGATTGTATCAGGGTACTCTTACAATTTGAATCCCATCCTGAAATTGGAGACAGCGCCCCCATTGAATTTGCATGAAGAAATAATCATCACATGCCGGCTTTTAAAAAATAAGCAGGAATACAGGAGGCGGAACGAACCGCATAAAAATTACAGGAAGTTAATTTATCATCAACTGTCCTTTGGCTTCACAGCAGATAAAATCTGTTCGAGCGTCATCGGATCTTTAATGAGTACTTCCCTTGCTTTACTGCCTTCGAAAGGACCAATGATCTTGGCTGATTCAAGCTGATCAATGATTCTGCCTGCCCTGTTGTATCCCA
>JBDTTM010000354.1:0-4490 GCA_039930605.1 Bacteroidota bacterium | reverse complement strand
TAACCGCAGTGGCGTCGATCAAAAGTAGAAATTAATTTTAAAGTTGTTTATCAATTTTGAATGTTGAATTCCAAATAGGAAGAAGGAGCCAGCCATTGCGGATAGCCAGTTGTTACAAGCTGTGGCACACCTCAGGGAATTGCATAAGTGTGTGAAAATAAAACTTAGTCTGAGCTTTTCATACCTGGCTTATGCAAAATATTATTAAACATAAAAATAGCGGTAAGCCAAGGTTGATCAGAAAATACCGTTGGAGGTACGCAACCCGCGCCACTGCTTGTAACTTGTTTATACCCGCACCTTATCCAGTTTTTATGTCGTGTAAACAGGCTGTTCGGATATGTTTGCCGAAAGTTAGGAAAAATTATTTGTTCGGGTATCCTTTGCAAATTAAATGTCGAGGTCGTCCAGCGGACTCTTTATTGCGGCTATGTTTTTTGAACTTACGTGCGTGTAAATCATCGTGGTTTTTGGTGAACTATGACCTAAAAGCTCCTGTATGTAACGAATGTCTGTCCCGCTCTCCAATAAATGTGTCGCGAAACTGTGACGCAAAGTGTGCAAGGTGACTCTTTTCCTGATTTTACATTTAGCTACTGCCTGCTGTAATACTTTAGCGGCACTGCGCTCTGTATAGGGACCTCCAACCTGTCCTTCAAATAAATATTCTGTCGGCTTCCATTCCTCATAATATTTTCGCAACAAAGGCATTAATTTCTCCGAGTAATTTACATACCTGTCTTTCTTCCCCTTTGCCTGTACAATATGTATCAGGTGACGGTCCTTATCAAGGTGTTTTATTTTCAATGCCAATGCTTCTCCAATTCTTAATCCGCAACTGTAAATTAAACTCAACAACGCTTTGTGCTTGAGATTTTCACAGGATGAAAGTAGTTGCTGTACCTCCTGTTTGCTGAGGATTTCCGGAAGACGCGATTCTTTCGAAGGCCGCTGCAGCTTTTCCAGGTTCATCAGTGTTCCTTCGCTCTGACTGTAAAATAATTTTATTGCACCGATCATAATTCGCTGGAAGGAAACGGATAATTCTTTTTTTATAATCTCATTGTGATTGTACCGTTCCACGTCTTCAACAGTCAACACTTTATAACTGGTCGGTGAATGATATTTCAAAAATTGGTGCAATGCCTGCATGTAATTCTTTACCGTTTCATCACTGTAACGCTTTTCTTCCATCCACATCCTGAAATAATTAAACGCAGTTGCAGTATCCTTTTCCATTCCTGAAACAAGTGCTTCGTGCTTCTGTTTCTTCTTCTCGTCAAGCTGTAACTGCAATGTGGAAAGGTCCAGGTAATTCTCTCCCAGTTTTTGTTTCATTAACTCTATCAGTTGCTTGCCCGGGTGAAAATGCCAGAGCTTCTTACTGTTGCTCCACCTCGCTCCGGGAATATTCCGGATCCACTTATTTAATTTATCAGAATACGGGAACGAAGCAAAAATTCGCTCCTCCCCATTGTGCTCCTGGATGAATAACTTGATCTGCATAAACGGTAAATCTACCGCATGTCTTAGTCACTCATTACCATGTTGCAATAAAATCCTGAAAGAATAGAATTACAAATATTATTTTATGATGAATCGAAATTTCTTCGCTACAAATTCTGATACTAAATTGTACCACTAACTCCCGGCATCTCAGCATTCCCACCTCTCTACTTTGGAGAGTGGACAAAGCGTGAAGCCTCTCTCTACTTTGGAGAGGAAACCAGGTGTGAGGCCTTCCTATGCAAAACGGAATACACTACATCAGCCCCGATGGCAGCGGAAAGCCCGCACCCTGAAGGAAGCTTTGCTTTCTTCAGGGGCGGACTTGTAGCGGACAGCGGGACGAAACCCAATGATACGATCACGCACCCGCTACAAAATCTACATTCCAAAAAATGACAATTGAATCTTCGGCATCTCAGCACTCCCAGCCCTTTCCTTTGTAGACGCGACAAGGGGTGAGACTTCTATCTCGCTTCGGTAACGGGACCGGGGGTGTGGCCTAGATTCGCAATCATCTGTGCCCGCGCCATATTCTTGAGCTTATCTACGTCATTCATCGTCATTCCTTTTGTTGGAATGGGATTGCTCCAGATCAGTTCCACGGTTCCAGGTCGCAATTCAATCGGACGCAATGGGGACAATAGTTTATCTGCGTCTTTTACTGTGAGGACAGCGATGGGTACCTGTGCTTCAATGGCAATGCGGAAGGCGCCATCGCGGAAATCGAGCAATGGTTGGTTGGTGGTGTTGCGCGTACCCTCCGGACAAATAAAAATCGAAATACCATCACTCAAAGATTTCTTCATCGCATCCATACTTCGTACCCTGTCGTTTTTGTTTTTGCGGTCAACGGTGATGTATAGATTCCGGATGATAAAACCGAGCACAGGAATTTTTGTCAATTCTATCTTTGCTAAAAATCTAAAAGGGTTTTTACTTGCCAATGCATAAGCGGGGATGTCGAGCATGGAACGGTGGTTGGCAACAAACACGTAATTCTCTTTCGGGTTGATGAGGTGTTCATTTTTTATTTTCCAGCGGACAAGAAAGAAAATGAAAAGTGTTTTTGCCCAGTTGTAGGAAACGTAACGGTGGGCCCATCTTGGCGCTTTCTTTTTCGGTGCGAACGTGAAGATGACTACATACGCAATGAGTACAATGAGCATGGTGACCGTAAAAACCAGCGCAGCATAAATGCCAAAAATGAAACGGAGAACGCGGATGAGCATGGTAGCGCGAATTAAGAGTATTAAATTTAAAATTAAAAATTTAAAATGGTTACATTTGTTTAATAGACCTTAAACAGAAGGGTGATGAAAAAATGTAAAGTGATTATACTGGTGGTATATTTTGGGTGCTACTCCATTGCATTTTCTTTTGGTCAAAGTACTTTTCAAAAGACCTATAGTACAGGTCAATCATGTTGGGGAATGCAAGCCAGGAAAACCTTAGACAGCGGAGTTGTGATGGCAGGATATAGCCATCATAGTGGTGGACCGGACGATATTTATACTGTAAAAACAGATGCAAATGGAGATACAATCTGGACGAGAAGTTATGGTTCATTATCCGGGAGATGCTATGCAATTGACCAGACTTCAGATAGTGGATTTATTCTAACAGGGTATCTCAACGATTTATCATTCGGTGCTTATGTTACTTATTTACTGAAGATTAAAGTAAATGGAGATATAGACTGGATCAAGGGTTATTATATCTATTATAATGCGATTGGTTATTCGGTTGAACAAACTATTGATGGAGGATATCTGCTCGCAGGAGAGTTTGATACTACCGGCGGTCTTGGAAGAGCATTTATTATTAAAACTGATGATCATGGAAACATTAGCTGGAATAAAGAATTTAGTTGCGGGCAATCGAATCATCATAACAGGGCATTCCAGTCGAGCGACGGGAATTACGTTCTATCAGGTACCCATGATTTGGGAATATTTGTAATTAAATTAGATACTTCTTCTACGGTTCTTTGGGGGAAGATTTATGCGACTGGAAGCATCAATCCTACTCTGTTTGATGTAAGAGAAACTTTTAACGGAGGATATATTGTTTTTGGAAATAGTATTTTGACGAAAACTGATAGCATCGGAAATTCTGTTTGGGTAAAAACTTATGATACCTCACTAAGATCACCTGAAATGACTTTGGATAGTGGTTTCATTTTTATTGGACCTGCAATGGGCCTAGTAAATACTGATTCTACAGGAAATATTAATTGGGCAAAATATTATAATTATTCCGCGCCTTACCCTGAAATAACATCTGTTTTCCAATCAGGCGGGGATTTTTTTCTTTTTGGAAGTATTTTTCCATTTGTCAATACCGGCGAATACATTCTAACTAAAACGGATCCGGTTGGTGGTAACTGTAATGAAAATAATATGTCGGTTAATGTAACTTCGTCTACAATTCAAGTGACCAATGCTTCAGTAGTTCAACAGGCGCAAGCAATCGTAGTAACATTTCCGATTCTAACCGAATCAAGATTTAGCTATATTTATAATGAGTGTTCATCAGTAGCGGTTCCAAAGATTGAAACGACTTTATTAAATATTAATTCGATTTCGATTGCACGTTCTTTGGAACTCCATTTTTCTATCACACATTCTGCCAATCTCCTAATCACACTTTATGACATCATTGGCAGAGTTCTTTTTCAGCAACAGGTAATTGCAACTCCAGGCATTAATAGCAAAGAAATTGAAGTTGGAGAACTTGTGCAGGGAGTTTATGTTGTTGCGATAACCGGTAGCGGGGATCATGCAAGTACAAAGGTTGTGAAGGAGTAAGTTTATAGTTTGCAGATAGATTCTTCTATTCTTTTTTCACACAAATCCCACAATATTCAATTCCACTTAATAGATTTAATATTCACAAATCCGCAACGCATTAAACCAGGAAAAAAGTTTCATAATTGCAGGCAAAGTCTGAATGGCTGCTAACCCCCCTCTGCGTGTGAGCCT
>JBDTTM010000353.1:0-4501 GCA_039930605.1 Bacteroidota bacterium | reverse complement strand
CAATTGTGTCGGGACAAAACACCACATCAGTTTTGATTTACTTCCCTGTAACACCTTCCACAATTACTGTAGGAGTAGTTGCGACAAATGCATCTGGCAGCAGTGCGATAAGATCAGTTGGCGTACATGGAAAGCCGGCTGTCCCGGGTTTAATTGTTGCAACACCGTCTGACTGGTGTGCAGGAACAAATGGGATTCAGTTTTTCTCTGATGTAAGCGCGCTCACGGGAGTTTATTCATTGCAGTGGTCATGGAGCCCGGTTCCGGCTGCAGGAAATGCATCAGGACTCACTTCTAACCTGTTGACACTTGACTGGCTTGCGCAAACTACACATGGTGTGGTTCGTTTGGTTGCAACCAACAGTTGCGGTACTGGTATCCGATATTACACCACAGCAGTTACGTGCGGACCGAATCCAAACCGTGAAACAAATGATAACCTGAGTCTTGATATGGACATTCCTGTTAACACGCTTGTTTATCCAAATCCAACACAGGGGAATATCTCGTTGAAAATTAATTCAGAAGACGAATCTGCATACAACATCAAGATTGTGGATGTGGCCGGCAGAATAATTCTTGACGAAGAAGTAAATGCAATTGTCGGAGAAAATGAATTTTCATTTGATCTGACCAATGCAGCCAAAGGAATTTATTCTGTATTGATCAATGGCAATAATATCAGTGAAGTGAATCGTATTTCATTGCAATAAGGTGATTGATAATTTCTGAGGAACAAAGGCTTGCCTCCGTATGCCACTCTAAAGAGGTTCGAACATATATTCAAGAGCGAATATTTTTACTTACCAGCTCTAAAAAAACACATTGAAGTATTTTCGGAGTCTCTGCGATTTAATATAAAACAAAACCCCGGTACAGGAATGTGTTGGGGTTTTTAGTTAGATGACGGGAAGAGATTCCTTGTTAGTTTTCAATTCAGAAAGATCCTTCGTCGGAACTTGCGGGCGTATATTTAAATCAATTCCCAAATATTCATAAACAAGAAGATTACTTATTCTGAAAGTTTCTTAATTAACAGAAAATAGCAAAAAGAGGGAAAAACCTTTATTGCTCTTTGATAAAACGCAAATAAAGTAAATGAGTCGGCATACGAAAGATCAAACAATTCTCCCTCCCCTTAAAATAATAGTAGATGTGATTGTCCACTATTAAGAATAAAGGCTTATATTTGCAACTTGAATAAGTAACAGATGTTTTCAAAAGCGTGCGAATATGGAATTAAGGCATCGATTTATATTGCTAAGCAATCGCAGTACGACAAAAAAGTGAGTTTGAAGGATGTGTCCGGTGCAATTGAATCTCCCGCTGCTTATACTTCAAAAATATTACAGCTTCTTTCACGCAAAGGCATCATCAACTCTAGTAAAGGTCCCACTGGAGGTTTTTCGATGGACAAACAGGCGTTAGGCAAAGTAAAATTAAGCACGATTGTTTCGGCAATAGACGGAGACGCTATATACAATGGTTGTGGTTTGGGATTAGAAAGATGCAATGCGAAAATGCCTTGTCCGGTTCACAACGAATTTAAAGTGATAAGAAGCGAGCTAAAAAAAATGCTTGAAACGACTACCATAAAATCATTAGCTGCTGACTTGACGAATGGCTTATCTTTTTTGAAGCGGTAAAAAAAATTAATCTGATAGTGGGCAATTTTGTCCAATATAAATAGGTATGGAAATACAAAATACATTTAACGAATCGGAAAAAAAACAATAAGGCTGATGAAAAATGATATAAAAAACATAGGAGATATTAAACTATTAGTCAATAGTTTTTACGAAAAAATACGTAAAGATGAATTACTGAAAGATATTTTCAATAGCAAAATTGAGGACCGATGGCCACAGCATCTTGAAAAAATGTATCGTTTTTGGCAAACTGTTTTATTGGACGAACACACGTATTACGGCAGTCCTTTTTTGCCTCATGCGAAATTACCTGTAGCTAAAGAACATTTTGATGGCTGGTTAAAGTTGTTTTACGAAACGGTTGATGAATTATTTGCCGGCGAAAAAGCCGAAAGGGCCAAATGGCAGGGTGAGAGAATGGCAGAAATGTTTCATTCCAAAATGGAATATTATAAAAATAATCCCGCAATACCCTTATTATAATAACTATAAAATACCTTGTTTAAGCATTCTCGTATAACCACTACTTGAAAAACAAAAACATGAAAACAGAAAACATTATCAACAAAATGGAAAATAAATATCAGCAATTGGGAGAAAACCCCGAAACATATACCGGGGAAATAACAATTTAAAAAATACAAAATGAATATTAAAGAGAATCAAATTATCGGAGAATTGGTAGCACAAGACTACCGCAGTGCATCTGTGTTCAAGAAATACGGAATAGATTTTTGTTGTCAGGGAAACAGAACCATTTCTGATGCCTGTACAAAGAAAAACATCAACCCAAAATCAATAATGGATGATTTGGATTTTGCTATTCAAACACAGAAAGAAAAAACAACAGAATATACATCATGGCCATTGGATTTATTGGCCGATTATATTGAGAAAAAACATCACCGTTATGTAGAGGATAAAACGTTGGAGATAATACCATACCTGGATAAAATTTGTAAAGTTCATGGAGAGCATCATTCCGAATTATTTGAAATCAACAAACATTTTAAAGATGGTGCAGGCGAATTAGCTAAGCACATGAAAAAGGAAGAATTGATTTTGTTTCCATTTGTGCGTAAACTGACCAAAGCAAAACGGGAACATTTAAAAATTGATTCACCTCATTTTGGCACTGTTCAAAATCCCATCCAAATGATGATGAAGGAGCACGCAACTGAAGGAGACCGTTTCAGAATGATTGCTGAACTCAGTAATAACTATACCCCACCTCAAGATGCCTGTAATACATACAGGGTGACATTTGAATTGCTCAAAGAATTTGAAGACGATTTGCACTTGCACATTCATCTGGAAAATAATATTTTATTTCCCAAAGCAATTGAACTGGAAAAGGAATTAAGTGTTTAAGGAATATTAATGGATATTATACGGATATATGAGCATCCATCACCCGGGCATTTGATGATTTTGCCAGTCTGTATCGTGAAGAACATAAGGATAAATTAAAGGAATTGAATAAATTGAAGAAGATTGCAAAACACAGACTTTGAGTTTGCTGTATGGTGCTGAGAATTCAAAATCAAAGTAAGCCATAATTTTATTAGAAAAATGTAAACAGGTAGTTTAAGGAAATTATAATATTACCAATGCAACAAGAGAATTGTTGAATAATTTAAATAGCATGAAAAAAACAATCATTTTGGTTTTCGTTTACATGCTTAGCGCATGCAATCAATCCGCAACTAATAAAAATCAGAGTATTGAAGGAGCCTCAAAAGGTATTTCAGTATTTGAGGCATCAGACAATGTAAATCCTGACAAGTTAAAACACATCACAGAGGAATTAGTTGCGCCACCTTTTTTGCCGGAGTATGAACAAGCAGTATCGGGCGATCCAGTTGTGGTAGAAGTTAAATTGACAGTTCAGGAAAAGAAATTGGAAATAGAACCCGGAGTTAAAATTTGGGCGTTAACATTTAACGGTTCGGTTCCGGGTCCGATGATTGTTGTTCATCAAAATGATTATGTTCAACTTACACTTATAAACCCGTCAATAAATACCTTGCAGCATAATATTGATTTTCATGCGGCCACCGGTGCAATGGGAGGAGGAGATTTATCATTGGTTAACCCGGGCGAACAGGTTACTATCCGGTTCAAAGCAATTAAGTCGGGTGTGTTTGTATATCACTGTGCCCCGGGAGGAATAATGGTTCCATTGCATGTAACCTCCGGCATGAATGGAGCCATCATGGTGTTGCCTCGTGAAGGATTGAAAGATGAGAATGGAAATTCAATACACTACGACAAAGCATTTTATATAGCCGAACAGGATTATTATGTTCCAAAGGACGATAAGGGAAATTATAAAGAGTATGCTACACCAGCCGCAGCTTTTAGTGATATGCAAAAAGTGTTTAAAACATTAACGCCAACCCACATTATATTTAACGGTGTTACAGGTTCGCTTTTAGGAAAAAACGCACTTAAAGCAAATGTTGGTGAGAAAGTATTATTTATTACCTCACAGGCAAACAGAGATACACGAATACATTTAATTGGCGGTCATGCTGACCTTGTTTGGTTAGGAGGTTCATTTAATGATAAGCCGGCAACAAACTACGAATCATGGCCTGTTGTTGGCGGTTCCGCAGTTGCGATGATTTATCAATTCAGACAACCCGGAACTTACGCATATCTGAATCATAATTTGATTGAGGCATTTGCTTTTGGTGCAGTAGCCCAGGTAAAAGTGGAGGGTAAATGGGATGACAATTTGATGAAACAATTAAGTAAACAAGAGAAAATAAAATAAATTATGGAAACCCAAAAGCCGATAAAACGAAGCGCAGCAATTGTTGAGTTCTCCAAAGACCATCATTTTGCAT
>JBDTTM010000352.1:0-4530 GCA_039930605.1 Bacteroidota bacterium | reverse complement strand
TGGAACAGCCGTGGAGATTTCGATTTACAATATGGTTGGAGAAAAGGTTTTGAAAGTACTTAAAGAATCAGGAGGCAAGAAACAAGATGTTACTGTTGATATTTCGGAACTGAAGCCAGGCATGTATTGGATTGAAGTAAGTGGGAGGTCAACAATGGTTCGCGGGAAATTTGTAAAGCAAAAGCCATAACAATGAAGAATAAAAATTTTTCTGTCTTTTTTTTTATTTTTGCATTGAGCATCCTGATTAGTGAATCGTGTTTTGCACAAAACCCTGGTGAATGGATGTGGGTCAAAGGAGATAGTTTGTGCTGGTCTACTGCAAATTATGGCATGCAGGGAGTTGCGGATCCAACTAATAATCCTCCAGGATTGTATGAAGCTTGTGAATGGACTGATCTGAATGGAAATTTCTGGATGTTCGGAGGATATGGCACAGGTGGAGATTATAATGACCTCTGGAAATTTGATCCAATTGCAAAAGAGTGGACATGGATGAAAGGTCCGGGTCTGCCCAATGATACTGGGAGTTACGGAATACAGGGTATTTCTTCGCCAGGCAATAATCCTCATTGTCGCGCATGGGGAATATCTTCATGGACTGACCTTTCAGGAAATCTTTGGATGTTCGGTGGACTTGCTGTTGGCCCTGCCGGTTTCAATGATCTTTGGATGTATAATATCGCAATCAATGAATGGGTGTGGATGAAAGGGCCCAATATTGTAAACCAGTTAGGAGTTTATGGAATACAAGGCGTTCCCGCCCTTTCGAATAATCCTGTAAATCGAGGCGAATGCGGAACTACCTGGACAGATAATTCAGGGGCCTTATGGCTTTTTGGCGGGCAATCAGGCAGTTGCTTAAATGATTTATGGAAATATAATATTCCTACAAATGAATGGATTTGGATGAAAGGCTCGCAGTTGCCCGGAGATCCAGGCAATTATGGATTACAGACTGTTGAGGATCCTGCCAACTCTCCGGGAGCGAGGTGTTCCTATAGCCGGTGGAAAGACGCTTTTGGAAATCTATGGTTATTTGGAGGAGATAATTATTTAATCGGGGAATTTTACAATGATCTTTGGAAATATAATCCAGCTACAAATAATTGGACATGGATGAATGGAGGCAATAGTATTGTGCAAAGCAGTCATGGAAATCAGTGTACATTTTCTCCTCTAAATTATCCAGGTTCACGTACTGAAAATAGGGCTTCATGGACTGACCCTGTAGGAAACTTCTGGCTTTTCGGTGGAAGCCTGGGGAATAATTTTTTCACAATATGGAATGACCTATGGATGTATTGCGTATCATCAAATCAATGGAACTGGGTTAGTGGTGATGTTCTGCCGCGTCCACTTGGGAACTGGGGAAACATGAATGTTTCTAGTCCTTCTAATATGCCGGATGCAAGGTGTGGAGCAATTAGCTGGACAGATAACAACTGGCACATTTATTTTTTTGGGGGATCCACGTGGTTTTGGTGCAATCCATACAATGATATATGGGAATTCACTATTGATACGACTTGCGGTTACTGCTCGTCGACAATTACTAATTTTTCATGCGCGGATAATTTTCTGTGTCCCGGAACTTGTACCGACTTTACAAATCTGTCTTATAATACTACCTCCTACCAATGGTCCTTCCCGGGAGCAACAACTGATACAAGTACGGCCACAAACCCATTAAACATTTGCTATCCAAACCCGGGCATCTACGATGTGCAGCTCATTGCAACCAATGCAAACGGAAGTGATACACTTTTGCTGACGAATTATATTACAGTTTATCCTTCTCCTCCACCGCAGTCAATCACGCAAAGCGGAGACACTCTTTTTGCAATTTCCGGAGCAACTTCTTATCAATGGTATTACAATGGAAACAATATTAACGGAGCAACTGATTATTTTTATGTAGCAGCAACAAGCGGGGATTATAATGTGGTAGCAACGGATGTGAATGGGTGTGAAGTGGAAGCGGCAGTGTTCAACATAATAGCGGAAATAGGAAGCGGAAGTGGGGAGTCAGCAGCCGGAAGCATTAACGTAGTAATATTTCCGAATCCAGTGGGAAAACAATTCACGATTCACTCCCGATGGCTATCGGAAGTACAATGCACGATTGGAACAGCCGTGGAGATTTCGATTTACAATATGGTTGGAGAAAAGGTTTTGAAAGTACTTAAAGAATCAGGAGGCAAGAATCAAGATGTAATTGTAGATGTTTCTGAGCTTCTACCTGGGATGTATTGGGTTGAGATTTTTTCAGGAGAAAAAATATTCCGCTGTAAATTCATGAAGAAATAAAGTAATGAATTATCTGCTACTTTCTCCCGGGTTTATAAACTTCAAAGTAGTTTGTGCTGTCAACTTTTTGCCAATTAACTGTAATAACGTAGGCAACAAGGGAAGAGAATTTTGCATCTAAATTTGTAACCTTTACTATCTGCGGCATCTTTTCCAGGAAGACAACAGTGTTTTTCTGAGCCAAATCGTTCAGGATGGCGGTGTCTTCATGATTCGTTTCTGCATTGAAAACCCAATCAATCCTTATTGGTGAATTTGTATTGGTAATGTAATTGGCAAGAGGCATTCCGGGAAGGGTTTTAAAATTAGTGCCGTATTTATTTACTAGAGAAGCAAACTCGGTGTATTTATCAAATGTTTCTTTGCCGACCTTTATATATTGAAGCTTTGGAAACAAACCGGAAAGTTCATAGTTTAATTTATACCTCATTGGATTGCAATAAGGTTTTTGGTAAGCAACAAAATAAACAATAGTCCCCGATAGCAATGTGTATAGTGCGAGGCAATTTGCTTTTCTAATATCAAAGTACTGAATGGACACCAGGAAAAATCCGAATATGAGGGGAGTTGAAAAGAAAGATGGAGTTTGATAGCCCCAACTGATGCTTGCGCACCAGGAAACTAAAATAAGAAACCATAAGGTGATCCACTTTTTTTCCAATGATAGATTTTTTAATAAAAGAAAAACAGTAACTATAAAAAAGAGCTTGGCAACTTCATCTTGGAAAAATGTGCGATAGGCAACCTCTTTGAAAAGTAATACATACATGAATTTCGAAATTGGCCATAGCAAAAGAAATGTTATGAATACGTATGGGACTAAATATTTTTTTCCAAAAAGATATTTAATATAAGGAATCCTCGATGAAAAAAACCATGCTATAAATGGTATAATTAAATAGAAATAATTAAAGAAGATGTAATTCTTAAATCCTGCCTGAATAAGATCTTTTAATTTTGTACTGCCTGAGGTAAGTTTGACGAAATCCAATAGCGCATTTTGTTTATAGAGCAGCATCGTGAAGATTGCGACAAAGGATAGCAGGCAAAAAACGGCCAGCATCGTTTTTTTCCAATCCTTATATACCACTGAAATAAAGCCAATGCCCGCAACGGGTAATAAATAAAACGGCTGCTTGCATAGCGCTGAGAAAAACAGGAATAATATTCCTAGAGCAATTGAATGAAGTGATGAAAAGCAGACGAGAATGTAAATTCCAACGGAGGCAAAAAATACACCATCTACTGTATGCCATGCCATATTTGGAAAATTCCTTACCGAAAAAACAAATCCAATAGTAGCCAGGAGCCAGGGATATAGATTGTATTCCTTTACCCTGAAAGTTTTTTCAATTGAAAAAGCTGAAAACAGGGATGAGAAGGCGATTAAAAGGTATGTAAAAAGGCGATCAAAAATAACCTGGTAGTTGTCGGGGATTATATAAAATGGAAGTGCATGAAAAATTGGCGAGAGCGGAGGGCGCACCATTATAAAATCCCGAAAAGGGACTTCGTGATTAAAGATCCGCCATGAAAGGGCTAACGTGTAACCGTTGTCTGCATCATCGTATCCAAATGAACCATACGTGACGAAATAGAAGATGACAAACAGAAAGAAAAGCAGTGGAAATTTATATTGCAAGAGTAATTTCATGGCTTCTGTCTTTAAAAAATGAAATACAAAACAGATCTCATTTAATCAACGGAGCGCAGGAACCTCTGTCAATGAATCAACAAATGGATAAAAACCATTCTCTTCATTCGCCATTGATATCAGAATGGAAAAACTAAACTTCATTATACTGGTTCAACTTAATTGCCATTAGAAGGTTTCGGGAGTTAAAGATATTTAAACATGGTACTCTGTTATGCAGCCACTATTTGAGGGTTGGGAATGTATTTTATCGCTATGCGCACACATTGAATCCGTTTTGCAACTAAATTTGTAGGATCTCCGGGCCCGTAGTACTTTCAGCATATATTTACAACTAAAATTTTTTGTATGAAAAAAATTCTCCTTACTCTTTTTGTTTTCTCTTCAATCTTCTCCAGGGCACAGATCATCTGTATTTTTTGTTACAACCAAAATGACTCAATCAGCGCCAATGTAACCAACCTCCTGCTGAATGGCGGTTTTGAAAACGGCTGTGGCAACTTCGGATATTTTTGTCCGAATGCAAATAATTATTCGTGCAATATTTCAAACTGGACCTGTTCCGG
>JBDTTM010000351.1:0-4544 GCA_039930605.1 Bacteroidota bacterium | reverse complement strand
GCTGAACTGATTTATGAAGGCATGGAGCTGAAGGTTACTGCGGATGGGGACTATTCTGATTACGATAAGAAATTTTATACCCTCGATAAGGCAGATAAGAAATGGAAAGATGTTGCGCAGAAAACCAAGATGAAAGAGGCAGATGTTAAAAAGATGAATAAAAATATTGATGAAGATCAGTTCCGGGAAGGCAAGAAAATCAGGATTGCCAAATAAAAGAACCCGAAAAACGCCTCGAACTCCGGGGCGTTTTTTTTAAGGTGAATTATTTAAAAGCGATCTTAAACAGTCTTCCTAAATTTGACAACCATGTCAACAAAAAGCAAATATGAGCAACGGGGCGTGAGTTCACAAAAGGAAGATGTGCACAAGGCAATCCGTGGGATAGACAAAGGACTTTTCCCTAAAGCATTTTGTAAAATCGTTCCTGATCTATTGGGGAATGATGATGATTATTGTATTGTGATGCATGCTGACGGAGCCGGCACGAAATCTTCTCTGGCTTATGCGTACTGGAAAGAAACCGGTGACATGAGCGTGTGGAGAGGCATTGCCCAGGATGCAGTAGTGATGAATACAGATGACCTGCTTTGCGTGGGTGCCACAAACAATATCCTGCTTTCATCAACCATCGGAAGAAATAAAAACCTGATTCCCGGGGAAGTGATTGCTGCAATCATCAATGGTACTGAGGAAGTGCTTGATGATTTAAGGTCACATGGAATCGGAATTCACGCTACAGGAGGTGAAACGGCTGACGTAGGCGACCTGGTGAGAACCATCATCGTTGATTCCACAGTGGTTTGCAGGATGAAACGAAGTGAAGTCATTGACAATGCAAACATCAAAGCAGGAGATGTGATTGTTGGTTTTTCAAGTGAAGGTCAGGCGACTTATGAAAAGGAATACAACAGCGGCATGGGAAGTAACGGACTTACTTCAGCCAGGCATGATGTATTCAATAAAAGTGTCGGAGAAAAATACCCGGAGACTTTTGACGCGCTCATTCAAATGGAATTTGTTTATTCAGGAAGCAGGAAGCTGACTGATAAAATAAAAATCGGGAATTCAGAAATCGAAATCGGGAAACTTGTTTTGTCGCCGACAAGAACGTATGCACCGGTGATGAAAAAAATACTTGAGACGCAGAGAAATGAAATTCATGGAATCGTTCATTGCAGCGGAGGTGGGCAGACCAAGGTGCTTCACTTTGTTGAAAATATTCACGTGATTAAAAATGATCTCTTCCCAGTTCCGCCATTGTTCAGACTGATACAGGAGGAAAGCAAAACGCCGTGGCAGGAAATGTTCAAGGTGTTTAATATGGGACATCGCCTGGAAATATATTGTGATGAAGCAATTTCTTCCTCGCTGATCGAAATTGCCCGCGCTTTCAAAATCGATGCGAAAGTGATTGGGAGGGTAGAGGCCGGTGATTCAAAAAAACTGACAATTCAATCAGAGATGGGTGTATTTAGCTATTGAATAAAACCTGGTTCAATATTTAATTTTTCCTTTCTTGCATCCCGAAATGCGGCCCGCAAAAAAATCAATACAACTTCTTTCGCTTTCCGTTCTCACAGGAATTTTACTTTGGCTGAGCTGGCCTGAGCGTGGGTTTACACCGTTGATCTTTATTGCATTTGTGCCGCTCTTATTTGTCAATCATCATTTCAACTGGCAGGAAGTAAAGAAGAGGAAGCGGAAAATATTCGGTCATTTCTTCGTTTCGATGCTTGTGTGGAATGCACTCACCACCTGGTGGATTTACAACAGCACAGATATAGGAAGTTTCGTAGCTATCGGTATAAACAGCCTGTTTATGGCTATCGTTTGGCTGCTTTTTCACATCACTAAGCGGAGATCAGGAATTGTACTCGGCTATTTTTCATTGTTCTGCTACTTCATCGCCTTTGAATATCTCCATCTCTCGTGGGAAGTCTCCTGGCCCTGGCTTACGCTGGGAAATGTTTTTGCCACACACCCTCAATACGTTCAATGGTATGAATTCACAGGTGTATTGGGCGGATCAATATGGGTAATCGCTGCAAACCTTTTCTTTTTCTTCCTGGCAAAAAATATTTTCAGCCGTGACCTGCTCAGCCAGTTGAGGAGAATCAATTCAATGGTTGCCATCATTGCCGCCTTTATCATTCTCAGCGCCCCACTTATTTTTTCCAAGTGGCTTTATCACCATCATATTGATAAGGGCATTCCTGTAAATGTAGTCGTGGTGCAACCCAATATCGATCCTTACAATACGAAGTTCAACGGTACCGGGGACGACCAGCTTGCAAAAATGCTCCAGTTGGCATCCACGCAGGTTGACAGCACTACAAAATTTGTTTTATTTCCTGAGACTGCATTGTCTGATGGCATTTGGGAAGAAAATCTGAAAAGTCACAAGCAAATCAGGACCATTGAAAAATTTATTGGAGCATTCCCTAATGTGACAGTAATGATTGGTGCTTCGACAGCCTTGGAATACAGGAAGGATGAAGGCCGCAGTGAGACCGCCAGAAAATTTACTGACGGCGAAAATTATTATGATGAATTCAATACTGCCCTGATGATTGATTCGGGCAATCACATCCAGGTTTACCATAAATCAAAACTGGTTCCGGGCGTGGAGAAGATGCCTTACCCAAAGGTGTTTGGATTTCTCGAATCGCTAGCTGTTAACCTTGGCGGTATTTCCGGAAGCCTGGGCACACAAGAGAGCCGCACAAATTTCATCTCACAAGACAGTACAGTCATTGCACCTGCAATTTGTTATGAAAGTATTTACGGTGGATTTATGAGCCATTATATGAAGGCAGGAGGGCAATTGATTTTTATTATTACCAATGATGGCTGGTGGGGAAATACACCCGGATACCGCCAGCACATGAACTATGCACGCCTTCGGGCGATTGAATTCCGGAAGGCAATTGCACGTTCAGCAAATACCGGTATTTCATGTTTCATAAACCAGCGTGGTGATGTTCTCCAGCAAGCCGAATGGTGGGAAGAAGATGCAATCAAACAAACGATTAATAAAAACAACATCGTTACTTTTTATGCTAGGCATGGGGATTATGTTGGCGTAATTGCCGCTGTACTTGCCGTTTGCCTCCTGACGTGGACTATTGTGAGGAAGTTTATGCGGAGATGATTTAACGTGAAGGTAGGTTATCCCAATGTTGGGCTGAATCCAGCTTGCATTCCTTTTCAGGAACTTTTAATATGTTCTATCTTCGCGGCCTCAAATAAATTTAAGAAATGAAATATGATGTAGCAGTTATAGGATCAGGTCCGGGTGGGTATGTTGCTGCCATACGCTGCGCACAACTTGGAATGAAGGTCGCTATTATTGAAAAGTATCCTGTATTGGGTGGAACTTGCACGAATGTGGGTTGCATTCCTTCCAAAGCATTACTGGATTCATCTGAGCATTTTCACAATGCATCACATACTTTTAAGACGCATGGGATTGAATTAAATGATTTGAAAGTGAACATGGCACAGATGATCACAAGGAAGAATGATGTGGTGAAGCAGAATAATGACGGGCTCAAATTTTTGATGAAGAAGAATAAGATTGATGTGATTGAGGGGAATGGGAGATTTGTGAATGCAAATAAAATTCAAATTTTTCCTTCCGTTGAAACGGACGGGAATGAATTTGAAGAAATTGAAGTTGCAAAAACTATTATCGCCACCGGGTCAAAGCCATCTTCATTGCCGGGAGTTGAAATTGATAAAAAACGAATCATTACTTCTACGGAAGCGCTCAACTTACAAGAGATTCCAAAACATCTTGTCATTATTGGTGGCGGTGTAATCGGTCTGGAGTTGGGCTCTGTGTTTGCACGCCTTGGATCAAAAGTGTCCGTTGTTGAATTCCTGGATTCTATCATCGCCAACATGGACAAATCATTGGGAAGGGAATTACAGAAGTGTTTAACGAAACTTGGTTTTACTTTTTATTTACAGCACAAAGTGACATCAGTTGCAGCAAAAGAGAACCAGGTTATTGTCTCTGCTGCTGATGCGACTGGAAAAAAAATAAACTTAGAAGGAGATTATTGTCTCGTAAGCGTCGGCAGAAAACCATACACCGAAAATCTCGGGCTGGACAAGGCCGGCGTGAAGCTAGATGATCGTGGAAGAATAGTTGTAAATGAAAATCTTGAAACTTCTACCAAAGGCATATACGCAATTGGTGATGTGATTAAAGGCGCCATGCTCGCGCACAAGGCAGAGGAAGAAGGCGTGTTTGTTGCCGAAACCATTGCAGGACAGAAACCACATATCAATTATAACCTCATTCCGGGAGTTGTTTATACCTGGCCGGAAGTGGCAGCAGTGGGAAATACAGAAGAGGAATTGAAGACTGCGAAACGCGAATACAAGTCAGGGTCCTTTCCTTTTAAAGCCAGCGGCCGCGCGCGCGCAAGCATGGACACAGATGGTTTTGTAAAAGTACTGGCAGATAAAAAGACGGATGAAATTCTTGGCGTACATATCATTGGTCCACGTGCTGCAGATTTAATTGGTGAAGC
>JBDTTM010000350.1:0-4555 GCA_039930605.1 Bacteroidota bacterium | reverse complement strand
GGCAACAATACACAGGAGATCCTTCATTTGATGGAGGATACTGATTTTACACATATCGATGCGATTCTTTCCGTGTCACCATACTACAATCGTCCTTCACAGAGAGGAATTTATCAGCATTACAAATTGATTGCAAATTCTGCTCCTGTACCTGTAATTCTCTACAATGTGCCTGCCCGGACCGGCAGTAATATGGATGCAGATACAACACTTGAGTTGGCCCATGATATTAAAAACATCATCGGCATCAAAGAAGCATCAGGAAACCTCGAGAAGGCAATGAAAATTATCAAAGGCAAACCGAAAGATTTTTTGGTTATCAGCGGAGATGATCCATTGGCATTGCCATTGATAGCTTGCGGGGGAGATGGCGTAATTTCTGTTTATGCCAACGCAGTTCCAAAAGACTTTTCCGAAATGATCCGAGCTGCCCTGGAAGGAAATTTTGACAAAGCACGCAAACTCCATTACAAGCACATTGATATGATCCATGCTATTTTTGTTGATGGAAATCCAGCCGGTGTAAAAGGATTACTGAGTGTGATGAATATCTGTTCCGAATTCCTGCGGCTGCCGTTGGTACATGTTACCAAGCCGACTTTGAACAAGTTTGAGACCATGCTGGCAGGGTAAATTAATGCAAGTCTCGATTTTACAAAAGATTTTTTTTAAAGAAAATTGGAATTCAACCTTTAGATGTATGTTGCCATGAAAAAAATCTACTTCCTTTTTTTAATCTCATTGGTTCAATTGACATCCAATGCCCAGTCATGGCAATCAATGACTGACGTTCCACTTGATTTTGTTTTCCCTGTAGTAGTTGAACTGCGCGGGAATATTCATGTGTTGGGTGGCGGTACAAATGGGGTAGCGACAGATTTGCATGTGCGCTATTCGCCTGCAACAAATTCATGGGATACTTTGGCGCCAGTTCCGTATCGCGCGCAACAGCCTGCCGGTGCAGTAGTAGGAGGTAAAATTCATTATTGCGGTGGCGGATTTCCAACTTCCGGACAACGTCTCAACCTTCATTACTATTATGATGTGGATTCCAATGCCTGGTTTCCTGCAGATACTTTGCCTGTTGCTGTTGCCATTCATAAATGTGTGGAGCTCGACGGAAAATTATTTGTGTTGAGCGGTCAGCCTGATAAAACTTTGTGTGAATCTTATGATCCAGCAACGGATTCCTGGACGCAGAAAAATCCGCTTCCTGATATGAATTTCTGGTATGGTGTGATCGTCTCTGCGAACAATACCATTTATCGCTTTGGTGGGGGAGGATATGCTGCCCCTACTGCTGCCGCACACGTTTATAATATGTTGAATGACAACTGGACTGCAATACCATCACTTCCTATGGCTCTTCATGGTGCTGCCGGTGCCAATGTGGGAGATTCACTGATATGGATTTTGGGCGGATACAGTAATGGTAACGACAGGGATGAAGTCTGGATTTATAATATCAATGCACAAACCTATACAGCTACAGATTCACTTCCGCTGGCGCGTTCTTATTTAAGCAGCGTGAATGTAGGTGGATGCATCTATTCAGTTGGCGGAAATAACAATGGTGCTTCATGGGTGGGCGTTTCATTGCTGCAGAATTGCACACCAAATTTTCCTGCACATATTGAATCAACTGATAATGGAAATCAAAAGCCTTATTCATTATTCTCCAATGGAGATTCTTTCAGTTTGCAATTCACTAAAGAAACCCGTTCACTTCCTGTTGCAATCAAGATTGTTGACATGAATGGTAAATCAATAATATCCAGGGTAAATGACAAGGGGGATGGCAAAATTTCAATCAGCAATGAAACCCTTTCTTCCGAAATGTACCTCGTTCTTATTTCAATCGGTAATAATTCTTATGTAGAACAATGGATGGTAACTAGGTAAGCATTTATTGATTTTCATTGCAACGAGTTCAAAAGGAATCCTTTTGGCTGCTCTAGATACTCTCAATTCCTCCCAAACTATTTCTCTTTTCAAATCATGCAATCGATTTCTGCATGGCTGTTCTTTTGACTTTTGACTTGTGACTTGTGACTTATGATTTTACCTTCGCTTCATGCCTGAACGCTTTTTCGCTGACGTTATTCTTCCATTGGCCATTCCGAATCTTCTAACCTATGAAGTGGGGGAGAGCATGCACTCAGAAATGGCAGTTGGAAAGCGTGTGATTGTCCAGCTCGGCAAACAAAAATTTTATGCTGCAATAATCAGGAGGATACATTCCACAGCTCCGTTGGCGTACGAGGTGAAACAAATTCAAAGTGTGCTGGATGACCAACCGGTGGTAAGTGAGACTCAACTGAAATTCTGGGAATGGATTGCCGATTATTATGTCTGTCATCTCGGGGAGGTGATGAATGCTGCATTGCCGGCAGCATTGAAACTGCAAAGTGAGTCCAGGGTCATTTTGAATCCTGAATATAGCCTTGACCACAATGAACTTCCGTCAAAGGAATTCCTGGTTTATGAAGTACTGTTGATTAAACATGAACTTGCAGTAAGTGAAGTTGCCAAACTGCTGAACAGGAAGTCAGCACATTCGATATTAAAGGATATGATCGAAAGGGGAGTAGTGCTTCTTGCCGAAGAACTGAACGAACGCTACAAGCCTAAACATGTAATTCATCTCTGCCTTCATGAGCAATTCCGGAATGAAAACCTTTTACATGAAGTGTTTCAATCATTGGAAAAACGGTCGCCGAAACAACTGGAAACTTTAATGGTTTTCATGAAATTGCTGTATGATCGGAAAGGCCAGGACTTCGTACTGAAGAGCGACTTGGTTAAGCAGGAGCAGGCGAGTGGTGCAGCAATTTCAGCCCTCGTTAAAAAGGAAATTTTAATTGAAAGACAGGTTATTGTAGACCGGTTATTAAGCGATAGCAATGGTAAATCAGCACCGCTCGAGCTCTCAGATGTACAGAATAAAAGCTTTATTGAAATTCAAAAACACTTTGGAAAAGAGGATGTTGTACTACTTCATGGAGTTACTTCTTCAGGTAAGACAGAAGTGTACATTCACATGATAGAGGAGGCAATCAGCAAAGGCAAACAAGTGTTGTATTTACTTCCTGAGATTGCGCTGACAGCCCAAATGATCAACCGGTTGAAAAAACATTTCGGCAACAGTGTGGGCATATACCATTCCCGTCAGAACAGCAATGAACGTGTGGAAGTCTGGAAAGCAGTCAAAAATTTCAATCCGGCGTCAGGTGGAAAGCAAACAGCACAGATTGTACTTGGGGCCAGGTCTGCATTGTTTCTGCCATACTCAAACCTCGGATTGGTAATCGTAGACGAGGAGCATGATGCTTCCTACAAACAAAATGATCCTGCACCAAGATACCACGGACGGGATTCAGCATTGGTCCTTGCGAAAATGTTTGCTGCTAAAACATTGCTCGGATCAGCAACACCATCAATGGAGAGTTTTTACAATGTGAAAGAAAAGAAATATGGCATTGTAAATTTGAGAGAGCGTTTTGGTGGAATGGAAATGCCGGTGATAAAAGTCTGTGATGTAAAAGAAGCAACGCACAGGAAAATGATGCGGTCTCATTTTACACCTGAACTAATTGATGCCATCGGGAATGCGTTGGCAGGTAAAGAACAGGTAATACTTTTTCAAAATAGGAGAGGTTTTGCGCCTGTCCTCGAATGTGCCAACTGTTCATGGACGCCTGAGTGTAAAAATTGTTCCGTTACGCTGACTTATCACAAACAAATCAGCCAGTTGAAATGTCATTACTGCGGATACGCAGCTAATCCGCCTGCAACGTGCCAACGGTGTGGGGATCATCATCTGCAGATAAAAGGATTCGGTACAGAAAAAATTGAGGAAGAAATTGCTGTTTTCTTTCCGGATGCCATCATCATGCGGCTTGATATGGATTCAACACGTTCAAGAAATGCATTTCATAAAATCATTACGGATTTTGAAGAAAGAAAAATAGACATCCTGGTAGGAACACAAATGGTGACCAAGGGACTTGATTTTGAAAATGTATCTACTGTAGGAATAATCAATGCAGATCAGTTGCTGAACTTTCCTGATTTCAGGGCACATGAAAGAGCATATCAGTTAATGTCGCAGGTAAGCGGCCGATCAGGCAGGAAATTAAAGCGTGGATTGGTAATGATTCAAACGCATCAGCCGGACCATTGGGTAATACAATTGGTCATCAATCATGATTACGAAGCTTTTTTTGAGCGCGAATTATTCGAAAGGAAGAAATTTGATTATCCGCCACACACAAGATTGATTGAAATTCTGATGAAAAACAAGGATCCTGATTTATTACATCAAAAATCAGTGGAATTTGCAGATAGTCTTAGATACAAGTTGGGGAACAGAGTTATTGGGCCGCATCAGCCATTAATTGCAAGGATTAAGAACTTATGGTTAAAACGGATCCTTATTAAAATCGAAAAGGAAGCTTCATCAGGAAAGGTCAGGAAAGTGATCCGGGAACAATTGTCCTCATTTTATTCTGACAAAAATAACCACCAGATGCAGGTAGTAGTGGATGTAGATCCT